>CAZPJO010000330.1:0-3480 GCA_964586895.1 uncultured Roseicyclus sp. | reverse complement strand
CGACAGAAGCGCCAGGTCTTCGTTGTCGGAAAACGCGCGCATGGACTTGCCGGTGCGGGTGCGGCCCAGGAACCAGAAGAGCGCGATCACGGCGATGAGCGCCACGACGATGGTGATGCCTTGGGTGGTGCGGAAGGCCAGCCCTTCGTCGAGGCCGGTCATGTCGCGGAAATCGCGGGCGCGGATGATGAAGCGTTCACCATCGGCAAAGCGTTGGTCATCGACGCCGATCAGGAACCGCACGATGCCGTTCATGATGAACATCACGCCGAGCGAGGCGATCACGAAGATCACCGGTTTGGCTTTGTTTTCGCGGTAGAAGCGGTAGACGACCCGGTCGGTGCCGATCATCAGGGGGGCGGTGACGGCGATGCCCACGGGAAGCGCCAGAAGGGCGGTGGGCTGGGGGCCGATGCCGTCCATGCCCGCGGCTTGCAGGGCCCAGGTGGCGAAGATGGTGATCATCGTGCCGAAGGCCATGGTGTCGCCATGGGCGAAGTTGGAAAACCGCAGGATGCCGTAGATCAGCGTCACGCCAAGCGCGCCGAGCGCCAGTTGCGCGCCATAGGCGGTGGCGGGAATGAGCACGAAATTCGCCAGCGCGACGAAGGCGTTCAAAAGATCCACGCGGGACTCCCTGGGTCGGTCACTGCGCCTTGTTCTGGCGCTTGCGAAACAGGTCTAGCGAAGGGGGCGGGGCTTGGCCAGAGGGGCATGTGAGGGGGGCAGTGTTTCATTGGCTCAGGCAGGTGCCGAAGACGTTGGTGGTGCGCGCCGGGCCATCGTAGCCGTGGATCGACAAAAGTGCGCGGCCGTCGGCGAGGATGGTGATCAATTCGCCCAACGTGGCGTGGCCCGCCCCGGCATAGGCGGCGGGCAATGTGTCACGCGGGGTCAGGCGGGTGACGGGGTGGTCGCCCGCGGGTGAGGTCAGGAACAGATCGCCCGCGTGATCGGCGGCGATGATCTGATAGGTGTCGTCGACCGGGTGGCAATCGAGGTTCTGGCAGATGACGGTCATCTGGCAGGTCCAGGGCTCGGCCTTGAGCGGTGCGGCGCAGAGCATGGCTGCGGCCATGAGGCCGTGCAGCAGAGGTGTGCGGCGGAGGGAGGGCGGATTGGGACGGGTCATTGGGCCGCTTCCCGGCATTCAAAGCGCTGGTGGTAGCGGAGCAGGCCCGGTGCGCCGGTCGAGGGGGCCATGATCTGCGAATAGAGCGCGAAGCGGCGGCTGATGCCGTTCCAGGGCATGTCGACAAGGAAATGGCGCACGGAGAACGGGCCGATTTGGGGCAGGGGATAGGCGTCGTCGAGGGTGGCGAAGCGGTCGATGGGCGCGAGGGCGTCTTCGGTCGGGCCGCTGAGCGCGCCGTCAGGTGTCAGGATCACGATGATCCCGGTGCCTTGCACGACGGGGAAGCAGGTTCCGTTGGCTTGGCAGGCGTCGATTTGTTCGCAGACGAGATGCTGTTCTGAGAGCGGTTCAAGTGGCACATCTTCGATAGCGAACGCAGGGGCCGCAAGAAAGAGGGCCAAGGCGACGGTTGCGCGCTTCACGAGGCCGCGCAGGTGCCAAGGCCGGTGACGACCTGCATGCCTGCTTGCGGTTGATGGGTGGTGACGATGACGTGGCCGCTGCTGTCGAAGGTGAGGGTTTGCACGGTTTGACTGGCCTCGTCGCGGTGGATCAGGCTGCGCAGGTGGGTTTGTTCCACGGCGCCTTCGACGGGGGGCAGATCGGCGATCAGGTCGTAATCCGACGGCAGATCGGTGTTCACCCAGACGACGCGCCAGCCGTCATCGGTTTCGGTGATGTCGAGGGTCTGGTCCAGATCGCGGCAGGCCCCGGTGTGGGGGCACATGATCGTGAGTTGGCAGGTCAAGGCGACGGGGGTGTCTTGCGCGGGCGCGGCGAAAGGCAGGGCGCAGAGCAGGGCGGCAGAGAGAGGGAGGCGATGGCGAGGCACGGGGCTTGGATCCTTTGGGATTGTGGCGTTTGGGACGCGGGGCTCAGGAGGCGGGTTCGCAGGTGCCGAAATAAGACACGGAGGTCAGCCGCCCGGCGGGTTCGAACTCATGTTGGGTCATGGCGGCCTCGCCCGTATTCGAGACACTCAGCAGCAAGGTCTGATCGGGGCCGGTGTCGAAGATCAGCGAAAGGGCGGGCGGCGCGACATGGGTAAGTGGGGTGGCGAAGGCGGGGCCCTCGGCCGTGCTGAGCGCGAGGGTGCCGTTGATCAGGTCGAACGTGAAGGGCAGGCCGGGGTGGGTTTGGCAATCGGTCAGCGGCGAGCAGAGCTGCGTGAAGGTGCAGGCAAGACCGGTGGCCCCGGCGGGCGACGCGGTGAGGCCAAAGGCGCAGAGGCTCAGCGCGCGGATCATGGCGGCGTCGGGGTGCAATTGAGCATGAAATACCGCCCCGCAGGCCCCGCGCGGGTTTGATCGACATAGGCGAAGCGGCGCGACAACGCGTCTTCGGCGGGCTGTTCGACGATGAAACGCAGGCCGAGATCCTGCGCGTCGGGCGGCGTCGCGTCGAGCGCGTGATAGACGTTGAGCGGGCGCGGGTCGTCGGGATCGGGGCCAAGATGGCCGGTGTCCCCGTCGATTTGCAGGACCAGCGTGCCGAAGGTTGGAAATTGCGCACAGCCGGAGTTTTCGCGGCAGATCGCGACAGTTTCGCACGCGCCGGTGTAGCGTTCGGGCGAGGTTTCATCGGTCAGGTTGGCCATGGCCTGTGGCGCGGGGAGCACAGCGCTTAGCCACGCGATGACGCATGCACCGAGCCGGGACGGTGCCATCATGCGCCATCCTCGGCCGGGCGGCAGGTGCCGTCGGAGGAGGTCGCGCCGCCGTTTGCGCCGTCTGCATCATTGGGGGCGAAGGTCAGATGCGTGGTCAGCGTCGCGTGGTCATGATCGGGCGACAGAGAGATCATGTAGGGCGGCCCGAGACCCGACGGCACGAAGATATGGGTGCGCGGATCAAAGCCCGGCTCGCCGGGCGTGTTGATGAAAGTGGGCTGCGGGAAGAGGGCGTTTTCCGGGCTGATCCAGAATTCGCCGAATTCGCGCCCTTCCTGAAAGCGCAGGTTAATTTCCATCGGATTGTAATCGCCACACGATCCGCCGGTGCAGAAGGTGATGAAGGTGCAGATAAGGTGGATCACATTGGGGTCCATTGGCCTAGCCTCCGAGGAAACTCTTGCGGACCTCCGGGTCGGCCAAAAGTTCCTTGCCGGTGCCAGTATAGGCATTGCGCCCCTGCACGAGAACATATCCTTTGTCCGCGATTTCAAGGGCTTGGCGGGCGCTTTGTTCGACCATGAGGATCGGGATGCCGGTGCGCGCGACCTCGATGATGCGATCGAACAGCTCGTCCATGACGATGGGCGAGACGCCTGCGGTGGGCTCGTCGAGCATCAGGACCTTGGGTTTGGTCATCAGCGCGCGGCCCACGGCCACCTGCTGGCGTTGACCA
>CAZPJO010000329.1:0-3485 GCA_964586895.1 uncultured Roseicyclus sp. | reverse complement strand
AGGCGGTGTTTTGAAATGTTTAGGCGGTGAGAGGGGGGTCAGCCCGACTCGGCGATTCCCCAAAAGCGGTTTTGCCGTGCTGTAATGCAGGCCAATGGGTCGCAATCCCTGCCACATTATTAAGCAGATGCGAAATCTGCGCCCCGACTGGGTCCGTTGCCCTTCCAACACGCGATCTGGGGCGGCTACCTGGACTCAGCCATACCGTTCGAGATCGTCTCCTCCCTTCCTTGATCTCGCGCGGCGGCACGACTTAGTGCCAGCGGTCCACATATCGTCTCTCTTCCTTCCTGTGGACCGCTGGCACGTTTTTCCCCCTAAATCGTTGGGCTTTTGCGCGGGTGGCCACATTTCGGCCATATTTTTGCACCGCGATTGCCACATTTGCGGCGGAGGCTCGGCCCTGTAACCAGTGTCGGAGTAGTGTCATGTCTTCCCCAAAACCCGCCCCGAATCCCGAAAAGGGCCAGACCCCTGAAAAAGGTCAGGCCTCAGAGAACGGTCGCCCCGTTCCGGTCCGGTTTGAGGATTGGGCCAGCATCTAGGCCCTCGTTGGGGTCAATCGGCCCCGTTTGAAGGATCTTCCCGCAAGCCGCGCAAGGTGGCCGTGCTTTGTATGTGTGTGGTCGGTTTTGACGCGCCACGCGGCCGGGTGCGGTGTAGCCTACCGCAATGGAGCACCTTACGAACACACCGACCATGCGCGATGCCGTTTTGAACGGCCTCAGCGAAATTCCCTTTCCTAGTGACGATGCCGACCGGCCTCAGGGCCTTCTGACAAAGTGTCCGGCTGCCGCCCCGACGCCGCTTTTAAGAGCCGATGACTTGGCCGCCGAGCTTGGGCTGGCCGCGATACATATAAAAGACGAACGCGGGCGCATGGGGTTGGGAAGCTTCAAGGCGCTTGGTGCGGCCTATGTGATAGCCTGCGATGCGCAGGACGGCAGGGCCGAAGGGGCCGCCTATTACACGGCGAGCGCCGGGAACCATGGGCTTTCGGTGGCTGCGGGCGCAAAGGCGTTCGGGGCGCGGGCGGTGATTTATCTGGCCGAAACCGTGCCAAAGGCCTTTGCCGCGCGGCTTGAAGCCTTGGGTGCAGAGGTCCGGTGGCGCGGCGCGATCTATGAACACAGCATGGCCGCCGCCGCTGAAGACGCAAAGGCCGATGGGGCGATCTTGTTGTCGGATTCGTCCTGGCCCGGATATCTCGACCGTCCGCGCCGCCTGATGGAAGGGTATCTGGTGTTGATGCAGGAGGCGGCGGGGCAGATCCCCGAGGCACCGACACATATCTTTCTACAGGCCGGCGTCGGTGGATTGGCCTGCGCTTGCGCCACCTATGCGCGCAAGGTCTGGGGTCGTGCGCCGCGGATCATTGTGGTCGAGCCAGACGCAGCACCGGCCCTGCATGCGTCGATGGCGGCGGGGCGCGTGGTCGAGGCGAATGGCCCGGCCTCGGCGATGGGGCGGCTGGATTGCAAGGAGCCATCGGTGATCGCGCTCAAAGGTTTGGCGCGGGATGCGGATGATTTCGTGCTGATCTCTGAGGCGGAAGGGCAAGCCGGGGCCGATACGGCGGCGCGCATTGGGTTGGCATCAACGCCGTCCGGGGCCGCCGGGTTGGCGGGATTGCTGTCGGCGCGCGCCGATGCACAGGCGGGCGATCTGAGTCTCGATGCAGACGCACGGGTGCTCGTAATCCTCAGCGAGGGGCCGGAATGAGAGAGACGCGCGGTTTCGCGGATGCGGAGTTTGCCGCGCGCTGCGCAAAGGCGCAGGCAGAGATGGCGCGCGCGAGTCTTGGCGCGCTGCTTCTGACCACGGAGGTCGAGCTGCGGTATTACACCGGGTTCCTGACGCGGTTTTGGGAAAGCCCGACGCGCCCGTGGTTCCTGATCCTGCCGCTGGCGGGCAAGCCGATTGCGGTGATCCCCTCCATCGGTGCGCATTTGATGGGGCAAACCGGCGTCGAGGATATCCGCACCTGGTCCGCGCCGGATTACGAGGATGACGGGATCGGTCTGCTAGCCGAAACCTTGCGAGAGGTCGTCCCAGATGCAGGTTCCATCGGTTTGGCCAGCCATCTGGAAAGCCACGTGCGCCTGCCGCGGGCCGATCTGCATCGGTTGGAGGCCGCCCTGGGCGCGCGCCGTCTGGTCGATGATGCGGCGATTACCTGGCGGCTGCGGCAGATCAAATCCGAGGCGGAAATCGCCAAGATCTCGACCGCTGTGGCCGTTGCCGACCGGGCGTTCGCGCGAGTGGGTGAGATCGCGCGCGCAGGCGTGCCCTTGGAGCAGGTGTTTCGCCGGTTTCAGATGCTGTGCCTTGAGGAAGGGGCCGATTGGGTGCCGTATCTGGCCGGGGCTGCGGGGCAGGGCGGCTATGACGATGTGATCTCTCCGGCGACCGACGCGCCGTTGCAGCGCGGCGATGTGTTGATGTTGGATACCGGCGTGATCCGCGATGGGTATTTCTGCGATTTTGACCGGAACTATTCGGTGGGTGCGGCGCCTCCGGCGGTGGCGTCGGCCCATGCGCGCCTGATCGATGCGGTGGATGCCGGGCTTGAGGCGGCGCGGCCCGGGGCACGCTTTGCCGATCTGTTCCACGCGATGAACGCGGTGGTGAATCCCAACGGTGGCGTGTCGGCGGCGGGGCGGTTGGGCCATGGTCTTGGCCTGCACCTGACCGAAGGGCCGTCGATCATTCCCGAGGATAACACGGTGCTTGAACCGGGTATGGTCCTGACGCTGGAGCCGGGGGTGGATGTGGGCGGGGGCAAGATCATGGTCCATGAAGAGGATATCGTGATCCGCGACGGCGGGGCCGTTTGCCTTAGCCGCCGGGCAGGTCGGGAGATTGCGGTGATATGAGTGCACTTCCCTATACGTTGGTCGACCGGATGCCGCCGCAATTGGGCCTGGTGGTTTTGCAATCGGACGAAACGATCGAGGCGGACATGCGCCGTTTGATGCCAGTGCAGGCAGAGCTGTTGGTGACGCGCATTCCATCGGCAGAGGACGTGACGCCCGAAACATTGGCCGCGATGGAGGGCGACCTTTCAGGGGCGGTGTCGCTGTTCCCGCGCGCGGCGCGGTTCGCGGTTGTGGGCTATGGCTGCACCTCGGGCACTGCGCAGATCGGCGCGGGGCGGATCGCGGACTTGGTGCAGGGCGGATGTGCAGCGAGTGCCGTGACGCAGCCGGTCTCGGCGCTGGTGGCGGCGTGCGGGCACCTCGGGGTCAAACGATTGGGCTTGGTCAGCCCCTATGTCGTGTCGGTCTCGGCGCAGTTGCGCGCGACGTTGACCGACGCGGGCCTTGAGATCGCGGCCTTCGCCAGTTTCGACGAGGGCGAAGAGGCGCGCGTGGTGCGCATCGCACAAGACGCAGTGCACGACGCGGCTTTGGCGGTGGCCGCGCAAGGCGAATGCGACGCGCTGTTCCTGTCCTGCACCAACCTGCGCACGCTTGATGTGATCG
>CAZPJO010000328.1:0-3523 GCA_964586895.1 uncultured Roseicyclus sp. | reverse complement strand
CGTTCTGGGTGATGGCGAGCCCAAGATCGGCGCCCATGGAAAGCCGGTCCTGTTCCTGCATCCGAAGGATTTCACCGGCACTCTGGTTGAGTTGGAGCAGGTCTGATGGGAATTGTCACCGGCATCGTCCTCTACGCGATCATCTGGTTCATGACGCTGCTGGTCGCGTTGCAGGTGCGCGTCACCAGTCAGGATGAGGCGGGCGAGCGTGTCGCAGGGACCCATGGTTCTGCGCCGGCGGATGCGCAACTGAAAACGCGGATCAAATGGACCAGCCTGGTGGCCGCAGGGATCTGGGCCGTTGTCGCGGTGATCATTATCTTCGAGCTGGTGACGCTGGAAGATATCGACCTTTTCACGCGCTTCGGGATGGGCTCGACCCCCGAGAGCTGAGCGCGTGGTAGAGGTGCGTGAACGTTGCCGCGCCAAGGATCGGCACAAGGATGTTGACCACCGGAATGGTCAACGGCACGGCCATCAACACACCCGCCGCGAACAGGGTCGGGCGGTTTCGCTTGCGGAACTCGGCCGCGCCCCGCGCATCATGGCGGCGCAGCGCGACCATCTGGCCGTATTCGCGACCGATCAGGATGCCGTTCACCACCCAGAACACCACCGGCGCCAACGGCCCCGAGATCAGGTAGAACACCAGGCCGACGAGGTTCACGACCGTCAGCAGGGCGAGGAATTTCGCAACGTCCACAGCGGCTTCGCCGATTGACAACCCGCGCGCCGGGGCAAGGCCGGGGTAATGGCGATCTTCCACTGCCTCAGATACCCGGTCGAGAAAGATGCCCATGAACGCGGCCGAGACGGGCACCATCAGGAAAATCGACAGCACCAGCATCAAAGGGATGCCCGCAATCGTGAGCGCGT
Source organism: uncultured Roseicyclus sp. (assembly GCA_964586895.1). GTDB lineage: Bacteria > Pseudomonadota > Alphaproteobacteria > Rhodobacterales > Rhodobacteraceae > Gymnodinialimonas. The sequence goes on along the minus strand of CAZPJO010000328.1, from coordinate 2,647 downwards.
TGTCGATCCAGTTGACCTCACCGATCCACGGCAGGCTGAACGTATCGGGGACAAACCAGCCGACGACGCCCGCGAAAACCGCGTAGAACCCCACCAGAAGCCCGATGGTCAACAGCAGGCCAAGCCCGAGGACGCCGAGAAAGCGGCTATCGGTCAATTGGCTGAGGGCTTTCAGAAAAGCATTGATAATCATGTCTCTACCCAGGTTGTGAGCGCGTCCAGATCGGGGCGGGGACGCTCGGGCGGGGTGCGGATCTCATTTCCTATGTGGAGATAGCCCGCGACGATTTCATGGGGGGAAAGGTCCAGCCCGCGCGTCAGATATGGACGATCCGTGGCACGCCAACCGGTCAACCACACGGCCCCCCAGCCGCTGGCCAGCGTCGCGTTGAGAAGCCCGAGGCAAACGGCGGCGGCAGAAGCCTGCTGCTCGGGCTCGGGCACTTTTTCGGAGGGTTTCGGCGACGAGACGACCGCCACGATCAAATGCGCATCCGCATAGCTGTTGACGTCACGATCAATGCGGTCGTCGTCCAGCCCGCGCTCCGCGCCGCGGGTGCGGGTCAAATCGATCAGGCGTTCAATCGCGGGCCTGCGCAACACGAGCAGGCGCCAGGGCTCAAGCTTGCCATGGTCCGGCACGCGCAGCGCGGCGGTCAGGATCGTGCGCAAGGTCGCCTCATCGGGCGTATCGGGGCCAAGCGCGCGGGGCGGGCGCGACCGGCGTGTGAGCAAAAAGTCGAGCACGTCGGGCCGGGCGGAAAGGGGCGTGGCGTTGTCCATAGGGGGCATGTCGTGTGCCAGGCGAGTGCGGTCAAGCCCTTTGCGTTCCGGCGGACCCGTGCGGCGGACCCGCCGGTCCAATCAGGCCTTATCCTTCGCCGCCGGTTTCTTCTTGGCGGCGGGCTTTTTCTTGGCTGCCGGCTTCTTTTTGGCGGCCGGCTTTTTCTTGCCCGACTTGGCGGCGCGCTCTTCGATCAGCTGAACGGCTTGATCCATGGTGATGGCTTCGGGATCGACCGTGTCGGGGATCGTTGCGTTGATCTTGTCCCATTTGACGTAGGGTCCGTATTTGCCCTTCATCACGTTGACCGGGCCTCCGGCCTCTGGATGGTCCCCCAGTTCGCGCAGGGGTTTGGCCGCCTGGCCCCGACCGCCGCGAGAGGCGATTTTCTCTGCCAGCAATTGCACAGCGCGGTTCATCCCGACCGTAAAGACCTCGTCGATGCTTTCGAGGTTGGCGTTGGTGCCGCCGCGATCCGAGGTGCTATCGGCGTGTTTGAGATAGGGCCCGTAGCGCCCGATATTGGCCCAGACCATCACACCGTCTTCGGGGTGCGGCCCGACTTCGCGCGGCAGAGACAGCAGCATCAAAGCGCGTTCCATCTCAAGGTCTTCCGGCGGCCAATCCTTGGGGATCGACTGACGCGGGGGTTTCTTGTTCTCTTCGGTGACGGCGCCGCGTTGGACGTAGGGGCCAAAACGGCCTTTGAAGACGCGGATCTCGTCCTCGTTGTCGGTGCCGAGCAATTTGCCATCGGGCGGGATCGCGGAAGCTTCGGCTTCAGGGTCCGGCGGGCCGAAGGGACGTGTGTAGCGGCATTCGGGGTAGTTGGAGCAGCCTATGAAGGCCCCGCCCGCCCGCGCCGTGCGCATGGAAAGCCGCCCCAGCCCGCAATTTGGGCATTGCCTGGGGGGCGAGCCGTCTTCGTTGGGCGGGAACAGGTGCGGTTCCAGAACTTCGTTGATCTTTTCCAGCACCTCGGTGATGCGCAACTCGGAGGTTTCTTCGATGGCCGCGTGAAAATCGCGCCAGAAGCGGTCGAGCACGTCCTTGTAATGCCGATCGCCCGCGCTCACCTCATCGAGCTGGTTTTCCAGATCGGCGGTGAAATCGTAGCCGACATAGCGGTTGAAGTAGTTCGACAGGAACGCCGTCACGAGGCGGCCCTTGTCTTCGGGGATCAGGCGGCCCTTGTCCTTGATCACGTAGCCGCGGTTCTGGATCGTATCCATGATCGAGGCGTAGGTGGACGGGCGGCCAATGCCGAGCTCTTCCATCCGCTTGACCAACGTCGCCTCGGTGTAGCGCGGCGGGGGTTGGGTGTGGTGTTGCTGTCCCAGGACGGCACCGGTGGCCGACAGGATCGCGGCCTTGGCGCGGCGCAGGTCGGATGTGTCTTCTTCTATAACATCGTCGCCTGCGAGCTTGGCGTATTCGCCCGCCAGCCCTTCGGTCGCAAGCGCCATGGCATCGCCGGTCGCGACCTGCGGCAGGCGGCGGCTGTCTTCGTCATCGCCCTGCACATCATCGCGGCCTTCCTCGTAAACCTTCAGGAATCCGTCGAACAGGACAACCTGACCGTTGGCGCGCAACTCGACCTCGCCGGCCTTGTCGCCGATGGTCACGGTGGTGCGTTCCATCCGGGCAGCTTCCATCTGCGACGCGATCGTGCGCTTCCAGATCAGGTCGTAGAGTTTGCGCTGATCGTCTTCGCTCAGCTTCAGGTCTGCGGCGGCCTTGGACATATCCGTGGGGCGGATGCATTCGTGAGCTTCCTGGGCGTTCTTGGCCTTGTTCTTGTAGATCCGCGGCTTGCCCGGCACGTAGGCGTTGCCGTAGCGATCCTTGATTGCGGCCCGGGCC
>CAZPJO010000327.1:2644-3524 GCA_964586895.1 uncultured Roseicyclus sp. | reverse complement strand
GCTCAGGCCTGTCATCCCGGTTTACGTGGCAACCGATAGAACAATTGCGCCCGCTTACGGCCCCCCGCGCCGTATTATGGGCCGAATTCCGTTTTGCATCAGGGGGTTGGCGGACGTCGTCAAGCCAATAGTCTATTCATGAATGAATAGCACACCGCCTCCTTTGCGCCGCTTCTATTCATTTTTGAATGATCAACGTGATACGCCTCCCCTCTAGCGCCCCCGGAACAGCCCACCCAGAACCCCCCGCACAACCGCGCGGCCCGTGCGAGTTCCAAGCTGCCGAGCGAAGCTTTTTGCAAAGGCGGTTCCAATGCTGTCCGAGCGCGACGATGCCTGCCGTTTGCGGACGGGTTTCGACGACGACCGCCCGACCCCGCCCCCGGAATACCGCCGCCCGGCGCGGAATTCACGCTCGATGGTTTCGGCCCCGTCCTCCGCCTCCTCCGCGACCTCCGCCTCCTTCGCCGCCTGCGCCGCGCGCGCCTGCAGGATCTCGAACGCGCTTTCGCGGTCCTGTAGCGTCTCGTATTTTCCGGCCACGGGCGATTGCCCGATCAGCCCCGCCCGCGTCGCCGGTGTGATGGGCCCCAATTGCGACGACGGCGGCCGGATCAGCGTGCGCTGCGCCATGCCGGGAATGCCCTTGCGCTCCAGCAGAGAGGTCACGGCCTCGCCCACGCCCACCTCGCGGATCGCATCCTCGATCTCAAGGTCCGGGTTCTCGCGGTAATTCTCCGCCGCCTGACGCAGCGCCCGGCGGTCCTTGGCGGTGAACGCACGCAAGGCATGCTGCACCCGGTTGCCAAGCTGCCCAAGGATGTCTTCGGGCACATCATCGGGGTTCTGGGTGATGAAATAGACCCCGACCCCCTTGGAC
>CAZPJO010000327.1:351-2634 GCA_964586895.1 uncultured Roseicyclus sp. | reverse complement strand
GGCGCGCGACCTGCTCGACCTTGTCCACAAGGGCCTTAGGGGCGTCCTCGAACAGAAGATGCGCTTCATCAAAGAAGAAGACGAGCTTGGGTTTGTCCGGATCGCCAACCTCCGGCAGCGTCTCGAACAATTCGGACAAAAGCCAGAGCAGGAAGGTCGCGTAAAGCCGCGGGGATTGCATCAGCTTGTCGGCGGCGATGATATTGATCCGCCCCGCCCCGCTCCCGTCGCGTAGGAACAGGTCATCCAGCTCAAGCGCGGGCTCGCCGAAGAACTGCGTCGCCCCCTGCCCCTCAAGCACAAGAAGCCTGCGCTGGATCGCGCCGATGGACGCGGTCGAGACATTGCCATAGCGCAGCGAAAGCGTCTTGCGGTTCTGCCCGACCCAAACCAGCAGGGCCTGCAAATCCTTCAGATCCAGAAGCGCCATCCCCTCTTCATCCGCGACGCGAAACGCGATGTTGAGGACACCTTCCTGCGCCTCGGACAATTCCAGAAGCCGCGACAGTAGAAGCGGGCCCATTTCCGCAACCGTGGTGCGCACGGGATGCCCCTGCTCGCCGAACAGGTCCCAGAAGGTGACCGGGAACGCGCGATACGCATAGTCGGAAAAGTTGATCTTCGCGGCCCGTTCGGTGAATGCGTCATGCAATTTGAACCCCGCGCGGCCGGCCTGCGCCAGCCCCGACAGATCGCCCTTCACATCCGACAAGACCACCGGCACGCCAAGCGCCGAGAAGCTTTCGGCAAGGATCTGCAACGTCACGGTCTTGCCGGTGCCCGTCGCACCCGCGATCAGGCCGTGGCGGTTGGCATAATCGGGGCGCAGCACCTGTGCCTCGCCATAATCCGCGCCGCCACCGCCCACAAAAATCCCGTTTTCCACCTGATCCGACATGGCATTTTTTCCTGCAGTCCATTTTTCTTCGGATACAAATACATTTTTAACCTTTGGATGCCAGTGTGAGCCTACGCCGCGCATTTGCGTGGTGTTGACTTCCTCCCTGTCAACTGGCCGCGCCCCTCTTTGGGCGCGGTTTTTTTGCCCAAAAGGTCAAGAAAAGCGGGCAATCTTCTCATCTGCAAATTTATCCAAAAAGCCCTGTTGACGGCTGTGGAACCTTGGCATAGCGTCCCTCGCATAAGTCGGCCAGTCCGACAGGGAGAGAAGACGCAAAGGGTCCGTTACGCGGACCCTTTCGCTTTTTCGGGCAAGCATTGGCCCCGTTTTTCACCCGACACGCCCTTGGTTTTTTGGCCCTGACACTGCCCCCCTGTCCATGCTAGCCACGCGTAGGGTTGGCAGACACGGCGCGCATTGGTGCGCCCTTGCCCGAGCAGAGCCTAGAGACAAAACAAGAGGACACATGACGATGAATGTGCACAAGACACTCGCCACACTCGCCCTGATGACAGCGCTGGCGCTTCCCGGCGCGGTCGCCGCACAGGAAGAGCCCCTGGTGCTGCCCGGCCGGGACGAAGTGGCAGCGGGCGAGACCTTCGTGGCCGAAATCTTCCGCGATTGGCAGATCCGCTGCATCCGCTCGGAAGGGGACGAGGCGCCCGACCGTTGTGAGATGTTCCAGCTTCTGGAAGAGGAGAACGGCAATCCGGTCGCGGAATTCCGCATCTCTGCGCCGTTGATCGCCGAAGACGGCGCGATCGCGAATGCCACGATCCTGACGCCCCTCGACACATTGCTCAGCCCGGGTTTGCAATTGCAGATCGACGAAGAAGAACCAGCGATCCTGCCGTATGCGTTTTGTCGGCCGGTCGGATGCTTCGTGCAGATTTCGTTGACGGAAGAGAACATGGCGCTGTTCCAGGCCGTGACGACCTGGGGCAGATCGGTGGCGTTCCGGTGCCAACCAGCGCATCCCTGCGCGGGTTCACGGCAGCCTACGAGAACCTCGTCGAGCGCCGTGCAGAGATCATCGCTTTCATCGAGGAGCAGGACGCCAACGCCGGCGCTGAAGACGGCGCGGCCAGCGAATAAACAACCACCCCAGCATCGCAAAAGGCCCGCCGGACAAATCGCGCGGGCCTTTTTTGCGACTTGAAGGGATTTTCGCAGCCTAGGGGGCGGCGCGCAGTGCAAGCACCGCATTCAACCCGCCAAAGGCAAACGCATTGGACAGGCACGCCTCGACCTTGGCCTCACGTGCTTCATTCGGGACCACGTCGAGGGCACATTCCGGGTCCGGTTCCTGATAGCCGATGGTGGGGGCCACGATCCCGTCCTTGAGCGCCATGATACAGGCCAGCAATTCCACAGCACCCGTG
>CAZPJO010000327.1:0-341 GCA_964586895.1 uncultured Roseicyclus sp. | reverse complement strand
TCAGATGGCCATGCATGGATTTTGTCGATGACATCATCAAATCATCGGCGTGATGGCCAAACGCATGGGCCACCGCAGCGCATTCGACCTTGTCATTCGCTGCCGTCCCGGTGCCGTGCGCGTTGATGTAGCAGACATCTTCGGCGTTCAATTTGCCATCGGTGAGCGCGGCGGTGATCGCACGGGCAGCGCCTTGTTGCGAGGGCATGACGATATCGGCGGCGTCGGACGTCATGGCAAAGCCCACCACTTCGGCCAGGATCTCGGCGCCGCGCGCGCGGGCGTGATCATAATCCTCGAACAGGAACACGGCCGCGCCTTCACCCTGCACCATGCCGTTG
>CAZPJO010000326.1:0-3525 GCA_964586895.1 uncultured Roseicyclus sp. | reverse complement strand
CTCCCTTAGCAGGGGAGCGCCTTCGACCACTCGGCCACGTCTCCGCCGATCCGTCTAATGGCCTCGCAAGGCGGGGGCAAGTGCGGAATCCGGTGCGGGGCGTCTCAATCCGGCGCTTCGCCGAACCCGCCTTCCGCCAAGATCATCGATCCGACCCAATCCGTGACGCGCGGAACCCCGTCCGGGCCGCGCACCACGGCGAAGTCCGCAGTGCCGTTGATCGCGATCAACGTCTCGATCACACTGGCAAACGCCGCCGCCGTCTCGGCGCCCCATTGCCCGTCAAGCGGCCCGTCATAGCGCCCACCTTCGCGCAAGACGATCTGCGCCTGCACCAAACGCGACGGCCCATAAAGCGTGTAATACGCCTCGATTTGTTCCAATGAAAAGGGAATGGCCCACTCGTTCTGGGCCCGGGCCGCATTGGGCAACGCCAGCGACACGCACATCACAATCGGCAAGGAAAGGCGCATCGTCTCATCTCCGGATCATCACACGAGAGCGCCAGCAAAACACGGGCCCGACCGCCACGCAATCCCATCACGTTCTGCGCGCCGTCACGATGCCCTTGAAACGAAGCAACCGCCAACCTCTATGCCGCATCCAAAAACCGTCGCGGCACACCGCGCCCGGAGATCATGCCAAGCCGTGCCGCTTCGGCCAGCACGCGCCAGATGATAGTCTGGATCGGGGCATCCGGCTCGTCGACAATCACGCTTGAATCCACGCTGATATCCGGCGCCATGCCAAGGACCAGCACCCCGCGCATTCGCGGCAGGGTCGGAATTTTCGCAAGCGCGCATGCGAGGGCGCGCAAGACGTCGGGCGCGCCCGCGACCGCAAGGGTCGGCCCGGGCAGGTGTCCACCCAGAATGGGGAGCGGCGGGGCCGTGGGAATGTCGGTATACATGTTCATACGCCAACACCTATGCGGGCAATCGCACCTGTATCAGGGGAAAACGCAGCCCCTCGGCCCCCTCATCCCTTCCGCGCCTCGCGCAGCAAGGCCACCGAATACAACGCCAACGCGCCCCAGATCATCGGAAACGCAATCGCCCGTGCCGCCCCGAACGGCTCCCCAAACACGAAGAGCGCCACCAACATGATCAACGTCGGCGCGATGTATTGCAGCATGCCGATCGTTCCCAACCGCAGCAATTTCGCCCCGTTCACATAGAGGATCAACGGGATCGCCGTCACCAACCCGGCACACAGCAGCAACCATGTATCTCCCGCCTCGCCCATGAACGCGCCGTCGCCCCCCAGCCACAAAAGATACCCCAAAGCAGGCATGCTCAAGATCGCCACCTCCAGGAAGAACCCCTGGTTCGGACCGATAGGCAGGCGGCGCTTGCAAAACGCATAACCGCCCCAGGACAACATCAACGCCAGCGCGGGCCACGGCAGGCTGCCCTGCGCCAATGTTAAAACCACCACCGCCAGTGCCGCCAGACCCACGGCGGCCCATTTCAACGCGTCCAGCCTCTCGCCCAACAACACCGCGCCGAGAAACACGCTGAACAGCGGGTTGATGTAATATCCCAACGCCCCATCCAACGCGCGCTCGTTGGCAATCGCCCAGACGTAAACGCCCCAGTTGATCGAGATGAACACAGACGTCAGCGCCGCCATGCCCAACATGCGCGGCGACCGGAACGCGGCTTTCAAATCCGCCGTCCGCCCCGTAACCCAGATCAACGCCCCGATGATCGGCAGGGACCACACGACCCGATGCGCCACGACCTCGGCCGCTGGCAGATGCTCCAACGCCTTGAGGTAAAGCGGCAAGCCACCCCACAACACATAGGCGCTAATCGCATAGCCGAACCCGGCTGCCGTATCCTCCGATTGTCCGCCCGCCATGCGCCCCTCCCCAAGCTCGACGCGCACCAAACCCCACCGCGCCGCGAATGGCAAACCATGGCGTGTGATGGCCGGGATCACTGGGCTTGATGGGCACCCCGATGCCCCGCACAAAGGCCAGCCATGCGCTTTCCCCCTTCGCCTCAAACCCGGACCCGCACGTCCTCAATTCAAACGTATTTTCCCGTCAAAACGCCCCGACTCGCACCAAAGGCCCCGACATGGAACCGCTCTTCTTCATCGTGTGCATTCTGATCGTCATCGCCTCCGCGATCCTGCGTTCGCCCCGCATGAAAGGCCGCTCCGGAGAGGCCCGTGTGAACCGCCGCATCGCGCCCAAAGGCGACGACGACGCCCATATCCTCATGCGAGACGTGACCCTACCCACGGCGCGCGGCACGACGCAAATTGACCATATCATGCTCACGCCCGGTGCAATTTTCGTCGTTGAAACCAAGAACATGGCGGGTTGGATTTTCGGCGGCGCAGATCAGGCCCGCTGGACCCAGACGCTCGGGCGCCGGAAAACGCAATTCCAGAACCCGCTCCGACAGAACCACAAACACGTCCTCGCCGTGCGCGACGTGCTCGGCATCCCGCTTGAGCATATCGAAAACCTCGCCGTTTTCGTCGGCGACGCGTGGCCCAAGACCGCCATGCCCGAGACCGTGTTCTGGAGCCCCCGCGCCCTCAAACGCCATCTCGACGCGCCACGCGCGGCCGTGTTCAGCCCTGCGGAGATCGCAACCTTCAAGACCGCGCTGGATGCCGCCCGACTTGAACCGGGCCGCGCCACCGACATGGCTCACATCCAAAGCAGAAAGGCCGACACACACGCGCGCGGAAAGAACGGCACCGCCTGCCCACGCTGTGGCGGAGACATGGTCCGGCGCGAGAGCCGCAAAACTGGCGAAGCCTTCCTCGGCTGTCGCAGCTTCCCAGGTTGCCGTGGCATTCGAAAATCGGCCTAAGTTCACCGTTGGACAGGCCTGACACCCGCCAAACCCGCGCGCGCCCTTTCATCTTGCCAAAAAACCTTGGGAGGTCTGGAGGGCTAGCCCTCCAGGTCGCCAGCCGCCCCTCACCCCGAATGCAAAATATGCAGGACGTCGCCGTCCTTCACCACATACCCTTTGCCCTCGGCGCGCATCTTGCCCGCGTCCTTGGCTGCGGTCTCTCCGCCCAACGCCACGAAATCCTCGTAAGCAATCGTCTCGGCCCGGATGAAACCCTTCTCGAAATCGCCATGGATCACACCCGCCGCCGCGGGCGCCGTGGTGCCTTGCCTGATGGTCCAGGCACGCGCCTCCTTGGGGCCGACGGTGAAATAGGTCTGCAATTCCAACAACGCATAGCCCGCCCGGATCAATCGGTCCAAACCTGCCTCTTCCAGCCCGAGTTCCTCAAGGAACATCACCGCCTCATCGGCCTCCAATTGCGCAATCTCTTCCTCGATCTTCGCCGAAATCACCACATGGCTGTTGCCCTGCGCCGCTGCCATCTCGGCCACACGCGCGCTCTGCGAATTGCCCGCGCCCGCGTTCTCTTCCTCGACGTTGCACACATACAAAACCGGTTTCGCCGTCAGCAGCTGCAGCATCCCCCACGCCTTGGCGTCCTCGCCATCCACCTCGACCATACGTGCCGGACGCCCGTCCTCCA
>CAZPJO010000325.1:1248-3545 GCA_964586895.1 uncultured Roseicyclus sp. | reverse complement strand
GACGCCAAGCTGCGGGTGACCATGCGCGCCGAGCTCAAGCACCTGAGCCGCGAGTTGCAGATAACCCCCCTCTACGTCACCCACGATCAGATCGAGGCAATGCCTTTGGCCGACCGCGTCGCCGTCATGCGCCACGGCGTGATCCAGCAGCTTGGCACGCCGGATGAGATCTACAACGACCCCGCCAACATGTTCGTCGCAGGCTTCATCGGCAGCCCCGCGATGAACCTGATCAACGGCTCGGTGCAGTCCGGCATGTTCGTCACCACCGGCGGCACCCGCCTCGTCCCCATCACCGCCCCCGACCGCGCAAGCGCCATCCTCGGTGTCCGCGCCGACGACATGAGCGTGCACGACCCCGGTCAGGGCGACATTGATGTGTCGATCTATGCTTTTGAAAACACCGGGGAAAGCACACTTCTGACCGTGCAATGGGGCAAGCAACGCGTCATCGCCCGAGGCGACCGCCACCTCCGCAAGGAGCAGGGCGAAACCGTCGGGATCAAGCTGAACGAAGACCATCTTTACCTGTTCGATCCCGAGACCGGCGATCGCATTCGCACCGGAGAATGACATGAAAGACCTCAGCCCCGCCCAGATGGACCGCAACATCGTCCGCTACGGCGACCTCAAGCCCTGCAAGACCGCTTTCATCGACGCCCATACGCCCGGAAGCGACCGCAAGGAAAACTTTACCATCATCGGCGGCGGCGTCTCGGAATCCGCCGATCAGCACGTCCACATCACCGACAAGGTGGGCTTCAACATCGGCGCGGCCGGGCAGCCACCCTATTGCCGCAACTCGCTCCATATCCACTCCACGGCCGAGGTGTTCTTCGTGCTCAAGGGGCGCTGGCGCTTTTTCTGGGGGCGGTGGGGCGATGCGGGCGAGGTGACGCTTGAGGAAGGCGATATCATAAACATCCCCACCGGCATTTTCCGCGGTTTCGAGAATATCGGCAATGATTACGGGATGATCATGGCCGTGCTTGGCGGCGATGATGCGGGCGGCGGCGTGCTTTGGGCGCCGCAGGTGATCGAAGATGCCGCCGATCATGGGCTGGTGCTGGCCGAGACGGGGCGGCTTTACGACACCAAAAAGGGCGAGGCTTTGCCCGACGGCGTGAAGCCGATGCCGGTGCTCAGCACTGAGGAATTGAAGGCCTATCCCGAACCCACCACGGCCGAGGTCGTGCCCAATTACGTGGCGCGCTATTGGGACATGGTCGCGCTGGCCGACCGCGCGCCGGTGCAGGTGATCGGCGAGGCCGGCATGCTGCGCGACAAGCCGGGTTTCGAGGTCAGCTTGATGACCCGCGCCTCGTCCACCACGCAGATGCACGCCCATGACCGCGCCTCGGTGCTGATGCCGGTGAAGGGGCATTGGCGCGTGGTCTGGTCCGGCAACGACAGCTATGCCGCGGGCGAGACGACGCTGGCGCCGGGCGACACGATGAGCGTGCCTGCAAACCTTGATCACACGGCCTATCCGTCGATGACGGGCGAGGCGGCGATGTATCATGTCGTGGCGACCGATGATCCGGCGGGGGCAACCTGGAATGGCTGATATCCCCAAGGATTTGCTGGCGCTCCTGCGCGAGGTCGACACGCCCACGGTCTGCAACGCCATCGAGGTGGCGCAGGGGCAGCGCGGGTTCAACCGGTTCACGCGCGGCACGATGCAGCATTCCAAACCGGGCGATCCGCCCATCGTGGGCCGGGCCCGCACCGCCAAAATCGCGGGCCTCGCCCCGCCGCAGGAGGCCCCGGATGTGATCCGTGCGCGGCGGATGGAATACTTCCGCTCGATGGCCGAGGGCGACGGGCCGACCTGCGCCGTGATCGAGGATGTCGATTACCCCAATTGCATCGCCGGTTGGTGGGGCGAGGTGCATGTCGCGGTGCATAAGGGCCTTGGCCTTGCCGGGGCCGTCACCAACGGGGTGATGCGCGATCTTGATGTGATCGACGCGGGCTTTCCGGTGCTGGCCGGATCCGTCGGGGTCAGCCATGGCTACGTGCATGTGCGCGAGATCGGGACGCAGGTGTCGGTCATGGGGATACAGGTCGAACAGGGCGAGCTTGTCCATGCCGACCGGCACGGCGCGCTTGTGGTGCCCGAGGATGTGATCCCGACCCTCAAGGCCGCCATCGAGACGGTCATGGCCTCCGAGGCGATCGTGTTGGGACCGGCCCGCGAAGACGGGTTCGACATCGACAAACTGGCCGAGGCCTGGGCAAAGTTCGAGGCTGCGCGGACCTGATCTGACGGGCCCATTTCGGGTCTGTCTCGTGCG
>CAZPJO010000325.1:0-1148 GCA_964586895.1 uncultured Roseicyclus sp. | reverse complement strand
TCGTGCGGATTTCACACCCGGCGACTCGGAGCTGGGACCAGGCGCTGCGCGGTCGCGGCACGCCGGGTTCAGGTGGTGTTCAACCGTCTATTGACGATATGTCGCGGCCCGGATTTGCAGGACCGGGCGCTCAAATTGCATACCACGGCATGCCGTGAAAAGAGACTTGCAACCAGTGATTGCCTTCAGGGTCTTGAAAATGCGCGGTTATTTCGGGAACAGTAAAGTCTTTTACAGCCCATGCTCCTGTTAAGGGTTAATCTTTACCGAATGAAAAGCGCTTGATGTCGATCAAACTGTTTTTGCCGCCCGTTTGTGTAGCCTAGGTGCAGGGAGGTTGGGTTTCGCAAAAGAGGCTTCCTCCGTTCCGAATGCGCAGGAGGAAGCATCATGAGAGACACCGATCAGTCGAGTGCGACACACCCCAAGCCTCATGTGGACGCCGCCGGATACAAGCGCATGTATGCGCAATCGATCGAAGCGCCCGACGCCTTTTGGGGCGAACATGGCAAGCGCGTCGACTGGATCAAGCCCTTCACCAAGGTCAAGAACACCAGCTTCGCGCCCGGCAATATCGACATCCGCTGGTTCGAGGACGGCACGCTGAACGTCAGCGCGAATTGCATCGACCGCCACCTCGACACGCGCGGCGATCAGACCGCGATCATCTGGGAGCCCGACAGCCCCGAGGATGAGGCGCTGCACATCACCTACCGGCAGCTGCATGCCAGCGTCAGCAAGATGGCCAATGTCCTCAAGGAGATGGGCGTGTCCAAGGGCGACCGCGTCGTCCTTTACCTGCCGATGATCCCGGAGGCGGCTTATGCGATGCTCGCCTGTTCGCGGATCGGGGCCATTCACTCGATTGTTTTCGCGGGCTTTTCCGCCGATGCGCTTGGGGCGCGGGTCAATGCCTGCGACGCGAAGGTGGTGATCACCGCCGATGGCGCGCCGCGCGGCGGACGGGTGACGAACCTCAAAGACAGCGTCAACCAGGCGCTCATGCATGACATGGACCCGGTCAAATGCCTTGTGGTGAAGCGCACCGGGCAGCAGGTCGCGTGGCGCGACGGGCTGGTTTACTGGCTCCACGTGATGGAAGAGAAGGGCTCGGGCGATTGCCCGCCCGAGGAAATGGGCGCCGAAGA
>CAZPJO010000324.1:0-3551 GCA_964586895.1 uncultured Roseicyclus sp. | reverse complement strand
CTTCCGGCGATTGTGGGCGCCAAGATCGGGCAGCCGGACGTGCCGGTTGTTGGCTTTGCCGGGGACGGCGCGTTCGGGATTGCGGTCAACGAGCTGACGGCGATTGGCCGGGGCGAGTGGCCGCCGGTCACGCAGATCGTGTTCCGCAATTACCAATGGGGCGCGGAAAAGCGGAATTCGACGCTTTGGTTCGACGACAATTTCGTGGGCACCGAGTTGGACGAAGAAGTGAGCTACGCGGGCATCGCCAAGGCCTGTGGCCTTGAGGGCGTGGCCGTGCGCGGCATGGAAGAGCTGACCGATGTGCTGAATAAGGCCATCAAGGATCAGATGGAGAACGGCAAGACCACGTTGATCGAGGTCCTGCTGAACCAGGAACTGGGCGAGCCGTTCCGCCGCGATGCGATGAAAAAGCCCGTCTCGGTTGCCGGTATCAGCGCCGAGGACATGGTTCCGCAGCAGGTCGCCTGAGCATGGGTGTGGCGGCAGGTGATCCGCTTGCCGCCATTGCCGCCCGCGCGGCGGCGGACAAAAAGCACATCGTTCTGAGCGAAGGCGATGATCCGCGCGTCCGGGAGGCTGCGCGGATTGCCCTTGTGAGTGGGTTGGCCGAGGTCACGCTTCTGGTGCCGGGTGGCGCAGAGGCGGACCCGGGCGTGCAGGTGATCGACCCGCTCCACACCCCGCACCACGACGCGTTCGTGGCCCGCTTGGTTGCCATGCGCGGCCACAAGGGCATGACCGAGGCCCGTGCGACCGACGCCCTGCGCGACCCGCTGATTTTCGCGGCGATGATGGTGCACGAAGGGCTGGCCGATGGCACGGTCAGTGGCTGCGTGCGCACGACATCGGACGTGGTGCGCGCCGCGTTGCAGGTCATCGGCAAGGCACCCGGCGCGCCGTTGGTGTCGAGCTTTTTCCTGATGGCGCTGCCGCCCGAGCATGCGGCAGGGCCGCGCGGCATGATCTTTTCCGATTGCGGGTTGGTCATCGACCCCACGGCACAGGAATTGGCCGGGATCGCGCAGCAGGCCGCGGCCTCGGCCGAGGCGCTGCTGGAAGAGGCCGCCGCGGTCGCCATGTTGTCGTTTTCGACCAACGGCAGCGCCAGACACGCGGCCATCGACAAGGTGACGGAGGCCGTGGAGATCGCGCGCGCCGCAGCACCCGGCCTGGCCATCGACGGAGAATTGCAATTCGACGCGGCCTTCGTGCCATCGGTCGCGGCGCGCAAGGCCGAAGCTTCAGCGGTCGCGGGGGCAGCGAATGTCTTCGTCTTTCCCAACCTCGACGCGGGAAACATCGGCTACAAAATTGCGCAGCGTATTGGCGGGGCCACGGCGATCGGCCCGGTGCTGCAGGGGTTGGCGAAGCCCGCCAACGACCTGAGCCGGGGTGCGACGGCGCAAGACATCGTCGATATCATCGCGGTGACGGCGGTGCAGGCGCAGGCGCTGGACTGACCCACCGGGTGCGTGGACTTACTCAAGATCATCTCTGGCCCTACTCCGACTCTCGCGTCGGAGCGAATTTGGCGCATCGTGTTCGCGCGCCAGACCGCGCCTTTTGGGGAGGGAAACACCCATGGCCTATGATGCTACCAACAACTCGCTGGAAGCCCACTGGATGCCCTTTTCGGACAATCGCGGGTTCAAGGAAGACCCCCGCCTGGTTGTCCGTGCGCAGGGCGTTCACCTTTATGACCATCGCGGCGGGCAATTGCTTGATGGCTCTTCGGGCCTGTTCTGCTCGCCTGCGGGCCATTGCCACCCCAAGATCGCCGAGGCGGTCGCAAAGCAGATGACCGAATATACCTATGTGATGCCGTTCCAGGCGGGTCATCCGGGGTCGTTTGCGCTGGCCGAGAAAATCGGACGCATGTTGCCGGAACAGATGAACCACGTGTTCTTCACCAATTCCGGGTCGGAAAGCGTTGATACGGCGATGAAAATCGTCATGGCCTATTGGAACGCGCGGGGCGAAAGCCGCCCGCGTTTCGTCAGCCGCGAGCGCGCCTATCACGGCGTGAACATTGGTGGCGTGTCGCTGTCGGGCATGGTCAAGAACCGCGACATCTTCCACGCCACGGTGCCGGGTGTGATGATGCTGCGCCACACCTATGACCCGTCCGAGACATTCATTCCCGGCGGTCATTCCGAACATAACGGTGTCGAGCTGGCCAATGATCTGGAGCGTATGGCGCAGACCTACGGCGGGCAGAACATCGCCGCCGTGTTTGTGGAACCGGTTGCGGGATCGACCGGCGCATTGCCGCCGCCCAAGGGTTACTTGCAGCGCCTGCGCGAGATTTGCGACCAATACGGGATCTTGTTGGTGTTCGACGAGGTGATCACCGGGTTCGGGCGCATGGGCACAGCCTTTGCCGCGCAGAAATACGGCGTGGAGCCGGATATCATCACGATGGCCAAGGCGCTTACCAACGGGTCGATCCCGATGGGCGCGGTCGGCGTGAAGGACGAAATCTACGAGACGGTCGTGGGCCAATCCAAGCGCGGGCTGACCGAATTCTTCCACGGCTACACCTATTCCGGCCATCCTGCGGCCTGTGCTGCGGGCAATGCGATGATGGATATTCTTGTCGAAGAAGACCTGATCGCGCGGGCCGACGCCTTGATCCCGTATTTCGAGGCGGCCCTGATGGACGGCCTGAAGGGTCACGACATGATCAAGGATATCCGTGTGGCCGGCCTTATGGCAGGGGTCGAGGTCCATGCCGAAGGCGGGCCGGGCATGCGCGGCACGGAGCTTCAGAAACGGATGTTCTGGCAGGGTCTGTCGGTCAAGTTCACCGGCGACAACGCGATCCTTGCGCCGCAATTCATCGCCGAGCGGCACCATGTCGACGAGATCGTCGACCGGTTCCGCGCAACGCTTGACGACATGCGCGACAACGGCTGAACTGACGGGGGGCGGGTCATGTAACGGACCCGCCCTTTTTTACTGTCCTGCGACCGGGGTATATCAAGATGCCAGAGGTTCCTTCCCACGCACGCGTTGTGATTGTCGGCGGCGGGGTCGCCGGGTGTTCGGTGGCGTATCACCTGACGAAACTGGGCTGGAGCGATGTGGTCCTGTTGGAGCGCAAGCGCCTGACGTCGGGCACGACCTGGCACGCCGCCGGTCTGATCGCGCAATTGCGGGCGACCAAGAATATGACCCGGCTGGCGAAATACAGCCAGGAGCTTTACGGCAACCTCGAGGCCGAGACCGGCGTGGCCACGGGGTTCCGCCGGTGCGGGTCGATCACCATGGCCCTGACCGAGCACCGGGCCGAAGAGATCCGGCGGCAGGCCTCGATGGCGCGTGCCTTTGGGGTCGAGGTGGAGGAGATCGACGCCGCCGAAGTCCTGCGCCATTACCCGCATGTGAACACTGACGGCATGACGGCCGCCGTTTGGCTGCCGCTTGACGGGCAAGGCGACCCGTCGAACATCGCGCTGTCCATGGCCAAGGGCGCGCGGATGGGCGGCGCGCAGGTGTTGGAGAACGTGAAGGTCACGGGCGTGGCCCAGGCCGAGGGTCGCGTGAGC
>CAZPJO010000323.1:0-3563 GCA_964586895.1 uncultured Roseicyclus sp. | reverse complement strand
CTCAGGGCGCAGAGTTATCTTCAGACGATATATTCCGACCTCTACCGGCGCGACCACCTGCCAATTGATGTGGTGATCTCGCCCGAGATGGAGGTGGCCGAGGCGGTTTTGAACCGCGTGGCCTCTCCCACGACATTCGACACCGAGAGTTTCCTGGGCGGCGATGCGAAACTGCTTGGCATCGCGCTGGACGAGGAGTGTCCGGTGCTCAACACGCCGTTGCGGCAATTGTCGGAGCTGTTTTCGACGCTGCGCGCGATGGTGGTGGGCGTGCGGCGCGAGGGGCGGCTTTTTGCGCCCGAACCGGGGGATCAATTGTTCGCCCATGATCAGATCTACGTGTTCACCCATGCCGAGGATGTGGCGCGCACGTTGGAGATTTTCGGCAAGATCAAGGCCCGCGCCGAGCGGGTTTTGATCGTGGGCGGCGGGAATGTCGGCCTGACGGTGGCCAAGAAGCTGGAGCAATCGGAGGCGCGGATCCGGACCCGCGTGATCGAGGCGAACCGGGCGCGTGCGGAGGTGGCGGCGGATGCGTTGGAGCGCACGATTGTGCTCCATGGCGACGGGTTGGACATGGACCTTCTGCGCGAGGCGGGGGTGGAGCGGGCGGATGTGATCCTGTGCCTGACCGATGACGACAAGACCAACATGCTGGCGGCGGTGCGGGCGAAATCGGCGGGGGCGGATATGGCGATCAGCCTGGTCAATGACCCGACGCTGGTGCCGTTGATGGACCCTTTGGGGATCGACGCCTATGTCAGCCCGCGCGCCACGACCGTGAGTTCGATCCTGCGCCATATCCGGCACGGCAAGGTGCGCGGCGTCTATTCCATCGGCGATGCGGAGGCCGAGATCATCGAGGCGCAGGTCCTGTCGACCTCGTCGATATCGGGGCGCGCGATCCGCGACATCGACCTGCCCGAAGGCGCGTTGATCGGCGCGGTGCAGCGCGGACGCAAGGTGTTCCGGCCCACCGGCACGACCCGGATCGAGGAGGGCGATGCGATTGTCATCTTCGCGCTGACGGCGGATGTGCCGGCGGTGGAGGCGTTGTTGCAAGTGTCGATTGATTACTTCTGATCCCTGACCCCTGAGGACGGAGCCGCGCGCGCGATGGCTGCCTATTTCCGCAATCTGCCGTTTCAAACCCTGCTTCTGTTCGGGGCAGGGCTGGCGATGTTCGTTCCCGCGATCGTCGGCTTGTCGCTTGGCCTGCATGCGACGGCGCGGGATTTCTTTTACGTGGGCCTGATGGTGGTGATGGCGGCGTTCCTGATCGGGTTCGCGAGCCAGAGGCAGAAGCGCAGCGCATCGGCACGCAGCCATTTGGCCACCGTATTCCTGGCGTATCTGTGGCTTCCGCTGGTGTTGGCCTGGCCGATGGATCAGGCGGTGGGCAACACGCGGTTCATCAACGTGTATCTCGACATGGCCTCGGCACTGACGACCACGGGGGCAGAGGTGTTCGACCCCGCGCGGCTCGACCCGGTGGTGCATCTGTGGCGCGGGTTGGTGGGGTGGATGGGCGGTTTGCTGATCTGGGTGACGGCGTTCGCGATCCTGGCGCCGTTGAACCTGGGCGGTTACGAGGTGACGTCGGAGGCCAGCATCCAGGGGCAGGTAAGCAAATCACGCGGGCAGATGCGCGCGGCCAATGCGTCGGACCGGCTGCGCAAACAGGCGCAGCGCCTGACGCCGATCTACCTGGGCCTGACGATTGTGCTGGCGCTGGCGATGATGGCGGTGGGCGAAGAGCCGATGGTGGCCGCGATCCATGCGATGTCGACGCTGGCCACCTCGGGCATCAGCCCGGTGGGCGGGCTTGAGGGGCGTCCGGCGGGCATGGTGGGCGAGGCGCTGATCCTGATCTTTTTCGTCTTCGCGCTGTCGCGGCGGACCTATGCCAGCGGGATCGGTCGCGAATTGCGCACGCGGCTCACCAAGGACCGCGAGATCCGGCTGGCGCTGTTTGCGGGGATCGTGCTTCCGACGCTGTTGTTTGCGCGCCATTGGGTCGGCGCGCTGGAGGTTGACGAATTGGCCGATGGGCGCGCGGCATTCGAGGCGCTCTGGGGCGCGGTCTTCACGGTCTTTTCGTTCCTGACGACCACGGGCTTCTTGTCCGAAGACTGGGCCGCGGCGCGCGATTGGTCGGGGTTGGAGACGCCGGGCCTTCTGCTGGTGGGCCTCGTCTTGATGGGGGGCGGGGTGGCGACGACTGCAGGGGGCGTGAAGCTTCTGCGGGTCTATGCGCTTTACAAACATGGCGCGCGCGAATTGAACAAATTGATCTACCCCCATTCGGTCGCCGGGGCGGGTCGCTTGGGCCGACGCATCCGGCGCGAGGGGGCCTATATCGCGTGGGTCGTGTTCATGTTGTTCACGATGTCCATCGCCGCCGTCATGGTCGCGCTGAGCCTGACGGGGCTGTCGTTCGAGGCGGCGTTGATCCTTGCAATTGCGACGCTGACGACAACGGGGCCGCTGGCCGGTGTGGCGGGCGGCGTGCCGGTGGAATTCTTTGCGCTGTCGGACGCGGCCAAGCTGATTTGTGCGGCGGCGATGATTGTGGGCCGGATCGAAACACTGGTGCTGATCGCGCTGTGCAATCCCGGGTTCTGGCGGGATTGAGCACGCCTGCGGCCAAGTCCTTGACGGGGGGTGGAAATCCACTGCGAAGGTCTACATAGTGCCAACACGCGGGAGGGGTGCCGGGATCAACCTGGCCCGAAAAATACAACGGGACGTGTTATTTTATGGCCGAAAATAAGCAAAACCTGCAGGACGCATTTCTGAATCATGTCCGCAAGACAAAGGTTCCAGTCACCATTTTCCTGATCAATGGGGTGAAGTTGCAAGGTGTGATCACCTGGTTCGACAACTTCTGTGTGTTGCTCAGACGTGACGGACAAAGTCAGCTTGTCTACAAGCACGCGATCTCGACCGTGATGCCGGCACAGCCCATCAACCTCTACGACGGGGAAGAGTGAGCGCATCCAATCGCCCGGATGACGACGACGCAGCCGCATTGGGCAAGGGCCCGATGCGCGCACTGGTGTTGCACCCCGACATCCAATCCGACCGCAGCCGCCGCGCGGCCGGGCCCGCGTTGGGCGAGGCGGTCGCACTGGCCGCAGCGCTGCCCGATCTAGAGGTCGTGGACGCGCAGGTGGTGCGCTTGCCGCGCGCGCAGCCGGGGTTGTTGTTTGGCTCTGGCAAGATCGAGGAATTGCACGACCTGATCGAGGCGCTGGATGTCGGCCTTGTCCTGATCGACGGGCCGGTCACGCCGGTGCAGCAGCGCAACCTGGAAAAGGAATGGGGCTGCAAGCTTCTGGATCGAACAGGATTGATCCTTGAGATTTTCGCGGACCGGGCGGCCACGCGAGAGGGTGTGTTGCAGGTGGAACTGGCCGCGCTGTCGTATCAACGCACGCGTTTGGTGCGGGCTTGGACCCACCTTGAACGCCAGCGTGGTGGTCTAGGCTTTGTGGGCGGCCCCGGGGAGACGCAGATCGAGGCCGACAGGCGTGCAATTGACGAGCGGATCAACAAGATCA
>CAZPJO010000322.1:0-3563 GCA_964586895.1 uncultured Roseicyclus sp. | reverse complement strand
CTTGCGCGCCTCTTTGAACCACTCGGCATATTCGGGGGTGTTCACGGTGGGCAGTTGACCCCAACAGTTGAAGTCTTTGCGGTTGATCACGCCCTTGGCGCCGAGGCCCAGGACGAAGTCACGCTTGGTTTCATCCGAGATCACGGCAATCGCATTGGCGCCTGCGGTGTTGGCCAGCTGGATCGCGTAGGAGCCCAAGCCCCCCGACGCGCCCCAGATCAGGACGTTCTGGCCGGGCTTGAGGTCATGGGGTTCATGGCCGAACAGCATGCGGTAGGCGGTGGCGAGTGTCAGCGTGTAGCAAGCCGCCTCTTCCCACGTGAGGTGCTTGGGGCGCGGCATGAGCTGCTGCGCCTGCACGTTGGTGAACTGTGCGAAGGAGCCATCGGGCGTCTCGTAGCCCCAGATCCGTTGCGAGGTGGAGAACATCGGGTCGCCGCCGTTGCAATGTTCATCGTCGCCGTCATCCTGATTGCAATGGACCACGACTTCGTCGCCGCCCTTCCACCGTTTGACCTTGTCACCCACGGCCCAAACGATGCCCGCCGCGGCGGAGCCTGCGATGTGGTACGGCGCGCCGTGGCCATCGAAAGGCGAGATCGGCTGGCCCAGACCGGCCCAGACGCCGTTGTAATTCACGCCCGCGGCCATCACGAGGACAAGAACTTCGTGGCTGTCGAGGGTGGGGGTATCGACGATTTCGACCTCGAACGCCTTGTCCGGCTCGCCATGACGCTCGCGCCGGATGGTCCAGGCGTACATCTTGGGCGGGACATAACCCATCGGGGGCATTTCGCCCATCTCGTAGAGGTCTTTCATCGGCGCATCATAGGGCGCGTCGGCTTTGGGAGCGTCGAGGGCCATGGGGGTCTCCGTCATATTTGGGCCTCCGGGGGCGGTCATGCCGCGCTGCGGAATCAATTGCTGCTGATGCGAGAGATATTTGTGGTCGAGTAATATTGCAACCATGAAAGTGCATTTTGAGTAACTTTATGTCGTAGAGGTGCGATGTGCGCGCAGCCATTCGTCCATGCGGAGGGCCATGGGGGCGGCGCGCGAATTGCCGGAGTAGCCATTTTCCATCAACACCTCGGTCTTGTCGGTCAGGATGATTTTGACGGTTTGGCATTCATCATCGTACAGAGCGATGCGGCGGATGTCCGCGAAGGGGATGGTTTTGACCCGGCGGCCTTTGAGGGGGCGCCAGTCCAGCGTGAGGGTTTGGGTCGTGGCATCCAGGGTGGCACGGGTGGAGGAGTGATTGAGTGCGATCAAGATGCCGATGCCCGCGAACACGACGGCGAACGCAAACATCAGTTGAATTTCCCACGACGGCTCGGAGTTGATTGCGCCGACGGTGAGCAGGCTGCCCATGCCGAAGAAGATCAGAGCCACGACGTCGCCTCCGATCATCCTTGGGCAGTAGACCGTCAGTTTGGTCGCGGTGTCGGCGGTGATTTTCATGGTTGCAGCGGTAACGCCTGACAATGGAACGGATGGCGCGGCAAGCGGGCTGTTTTGTGGCGCTACGGGACATTATATGGCGGCGGCGATGGCCAGTCGTGCGCGCCGATCCAGTCTGTCACCTGCGCCACAAGGTTTGCGGCCTGCGTGCTGTCGTGGGGTAATTCCCCCGGTGACGTGGTGGAGCCGTCTTGCAGGGTGAAGCGAAGGCTTTCCTTGTCGGGGCCGGATTCGGCGTCAGTGAATTCGATATCGATTTTTCTGATCTCATCGAAGGTGATCGTTTTGGACCGGGTGCCGAACAGGTGACGCCAGGAGAGGCTGAGGGTGCGGGTTTTGGCCTCGAACCGCGCTGTTGAGCTGCTGTTTGCCAGCAGGCCCCAAGCCCCTAAGGCGGCAAAGAAGATCGTGAGGATCGCAAGCTCTTTCGGGAAGCCGCCCGGGGGATCTTCGTGGATCGCCATGGTGAAAAGCGTGCCAGGGGCGATCATGAACACAAACCCGACATCATACAAAATATCCCGACGACGGGTGATGATCAGCAGGTCTGGCGTAGAGTGGGCAATCTTCATGCTGGGAGGATGCCAAAGGATCTTGGATTCGGCGCGACCGGGATGGGGCGGTTTTATGGTGCGGTGCCGCGATGTGCGGTCATGCCTCGCTGCGGAATCAATTGCTGCTGATGCGAGAGATATTTGCCGCCGAGTAATATTGCGGCCATGAAAGTGAATTTTGGGTAATTTCATGTCGCGAAGGGGCTTGGTTACTGCTGAGCGGCGAGCCAAGTCTGCATAGTGTCTATGCCGGTCCCGGTTCTCAGATCATGCGCGATGTAACGCTTGAAAGGTAACGGCATGCCATCCGGCCCGATGAATTGCAGGGCGTGGAGGCGTGTTTCGTGGTCACCGGATGAGATCACGTCGACGGTTGAGACGCGGTCCAGAGCGGTTGGGAACGTCGTGTCGCGCCAGAACTGGCGGGTCTTCACTTCCATCACACCTCGGGTGGCGTCGAAGATGAACCTGTCCCTTTTGGCATAGCCAAGAAAGAACACGGCAAGCGCAATCAAGGACGCACCGAGCAACATGCACCAAATAGGGCCAATATTGCCGGTCATTGCTTCCACAGCAAAAAGTCCGATGGCACTGGTACCGAACAGAATTGGCATGAAGTGGATGCTGTCTTGGTCAGCCGTGACGACCAGTCGTTGATCGCTGTGTTCCACAATCTTCATTCCGCTGCGTTCTCCAGCCTCTCTCCGTCAAGCAGATGCGCGACAGAGGCGGCGTAGTAGTCAACGACGGGTTTGCCGCGTTCGGTGATGGTGATGGCGTTCGGGTCTTCTTCGCGGTCAATGAAGCCGCGTTCTTCGAGCGCGCGCAGCCCGGCTTCGACCGTGCAATGGAGGTCGTCGCGGGCAAGGTGGATGCCGGTGCCTTTCATCTCGGCGCGGGCGATGCGTGTTGTGATGGCTGCGTCCAGGGCCTCGGCGGTGCGGGCTCCGTCGCGCAAGGCATGGGCGATGAGGGGAACAGGGGTGACGGGAACCACGGCGGCGATACGGGACATGAGATCTTCGCCCAGGGCCTGCGGCGGGTCGAGCAGATCCTGCGCCATGAATTCAGTCAGCGACAGGGGCGCGCCGAACGAGACGGCTGCATAGCCGTAGCGGTGGAATTTGCCGGTGATGCGGTGCCAGATCTGCCGACGCAGGTAGCGAAAGATCGGGGTGAGCGAAAAGCGGAAGCCCGCGGTGCCGCCGGTTTGCGCGGCGATCAGATTGCGGTCTTCCATCACGCGGTCGTAGTTTAACGCGACCGGCACGAAGACCACATCGCGGGATTTGCCGGGAGTGAAGCCGTCGAGAATATACGAGATCAGGCCGAGTTTGGGTTTGCCGAGGCCCCCGGTGCGCGAGAGGCCGCCTTCGGGAAAGACGGCCTGGGTGACGCCGGCTTCGGTGGCCATCTGGACGTAGCGGGCGAGGACCTTGCGATAGAGCGGGTTGTTGTGGCGGCGGCGGATGAAATAGCCGCCCATAGCCCGCACCAGCGAGCGGAGCGGCCAGACGCGGGCCCATTCGCCCACCGCATAAGCCA
>CAZPJO010000321.1:0-3567 GCA_964586895.1 uncultured Roseicyclus sp. | reverse complement strand
CGAGGTCACGGTTGTGCCCGCGAAGGTCTACAACGGCCCAGATGGTCGCGCGGTCGGCTGCGATGTGGCGACTGCTGTGCATTTCCATCTTTCGGCTCCTCTCCGGCTATGGTCGCGAAACGTTAACGGGTGGGGGATCACGGCGCAACTTCGTATGGCAGCGTGCCGCGCCGGTTGGGATCGACCGTCAGGCGACGTTCCAAAGGCGGCACGGCCCGTTGATGTCGGCCCTTTCGCTCGCAAATCCGGCACGAAATTCCGATCGGCTGTGGCGCAGCGGTCAGGTCCAGATCGTCGGCGTAGACGAGGCTTTGGGCGTGGCGCACCTCGCAGCCGAGCGAGATCGCATAGCGTCGGGTCGGGCGGCCCCAGGCCCCGCCGGATTTCGAGACGTCCCGCGCGAGGATCACATAGGTCGCCCCGTCCGGCGTTTCGGCCAATTGGCGCAGGAACCGGCCCGGGGTTTCGAACGCCTGATGCACGTTCCACAAGGGGCAGGCGCCGCCGAAGCGCGCGAATTGCAGCCGCGTGGCGGAATGGCGTTTGGTGACGGTCCCGGCCTGATCGACGCGGGCGAAGAAGAACGGAATGCCCTTTGCGCCCGGCCGTTGCAGGGTGGAAAGGCGATGGGCGATCTGCTCGATCGAGGCGGAGAAGCTGATCGAGAGGCGCTCAAGATCGTGGCGCGTGTCTTGCGCGGCATCGGTGAAGCGGGCGTAGGGCATCAGGCATGCGCCCGCAAAATAATTCGCCATGCCGATGCGTGCAATCTCGCGCGCGGTGTCGGTTTGGAACCGGGCAAGGTCGAGGGTGGCTTCGATCAGGTCATGCTGCCCCAAAAGGGCGTATTGGTGCAGCAGTTGAAAGCGCTGGGTTTCGGGCGCGGCATGTGGGCTCAGGGTAAGGGTTTTGGTGGCGGGCGTGTAATGGCGCACACCGTCGCCCGGCGCGCGACGGATCGTGATGCCCCGATCTTCGAGCACCGCGGCGGTGTGAGCGGCCAGGTCGCCGGTCGCACGGGTTGCGAAGCGTTCGGCCGCACGGTCCACGGCGTCAATGTAGTTGTCGGTATAATGGAAGAAATCGCGCACTTCTTCCCACGGTGAGGCGGTTGTCGAGGGGGCCTGCCCCAAAGCCTCGTCCAGCGACGCCAGGCGTTCGTGCGTTTGCCTGTAGGCGCGGTGAAGTTCCAAAAACGCATGCGCCAGGGTCGGCGCGTTGGCCGCAGTCAGGCGCAGATCCGCGAGATTGGGTTGCCCTTCGGCGAAGAGAGGATCAGCCAGGGCCTCGCGCATGTCAGAGACGAGGCGGTCGGTGTCAGAGGCGGACAATTCGGTCACGTCAACGCCGAATTCCTGCGCCAGCCCCATCAGCACCGCAGTGGAAAGCGGGCGGTTGTTGTTCTCCATCTGGTTCAGATACGGCAGGGAGATGCCAAGTTTGGCGGCGAAATCCTTCTGCGTGAGGCCAAGGCGGGTGCGCACGAAACGGAGCTTGGCACCGACATAGAGTTTCTGGGCGGGCATGGGATTCATCCTGACTTTGCAGATCAAGCTTTGCGGATTTGCAGAGCTGTTTGCAAGGGACGGCAGAGGCGCGCGCTTGCGGCAACGCCCCTCCCGCCATCCCGTAGGATGCCTTAGGGTCCGGTCACCTGCGCCTGGCGGCGGATTGTGTAGAGGATGGCAATGACACCGAGGATCGAGGTGGCCAGCATCATCATCAGAAGGGGATAGGCGCTATCGCCTCCGGTCAATATCACACCGGCCAACGCCGACAGCGTCGCCCCGCCGCCAAGCATGATCGCGCCGCCAAGGCCGCTTGCGGTGCCGGCAAGGTGTGGGCGCACCGACAGCATGCCGGAGGTGGCATTGGGCAGGACCATGCCGTTTCCAAGGCCCACGAAGGTCGTGAACCCGAAGAATACATAGGCATTCTGGAACCCCGCCAGAAAAAGAAGCAGCGCGGATCCCATACCGAGAACGGTCAGCAACGCACCGTAAAGGATCATCCGGTTGATCCCGAGCTTGGTGGAATAGCGCCCCGAAATTCCGTTGCCGAAGAAATAGCCAAGCGCCGGTGCGCCGAAGAACAGGCCGACCTGTGCTGCGGACATGCCGAACACCTCGGAGCCGACAAACGGTGCCCCGCCGAGGTAGGAGAAGAAGGCACCTGCGGCGAACGCGGCGCAGGCGCAGTAGCCCCAGAAGCGCCGCGACGTCAGAAGCTCGGGGTATTCGCGGAATTGCGCGGCAAAGCTGGCGGATGTGGTTTGCGCCGTTTCGCCCAGGTCGCGGTAAACCAGCCCGAGGACCAGCGCGCCGAGCACGAGCAGCAGCCAGAAATTCGCCTGCCACCCCAGCGTCTGATCGAGGGCGCCGCCGATCGCGGGGCCGATCATCGGGACAATCGCCATGCCCATGGTGACATAGCCGATCTGGCTTGCGGCGTTTTCCGCGTCGTTCATGTCCCGCACGACTGCGCGACCCAAGACAAGGCCCACCACAATGACGGCCTGCATCATGCGAAACAGCAAAAAGACCTCGATCGTGGGGGCAAGCAGGCAGCCGATGGTCGCCAAAAGGAACAGGGCAAAGCCGCCGATGATCACGGGGCGGCGACCGAACCGATCCGAGATCGGACCGATCAACACCTGCAGGATCGCGTTCACCCCGAGGTAAAGCGACACCGACAATTGCATGACGCGGTAGTCGGTGTCGAAAAACGTGGTCAT
Source organism: uncultured Roseicyclus sp. (assembly GCA_964586895.1). Classification (GTDB taxonomy): domain Bacteria; phylum Pseudomonadota; class Alphaproteobacteria; order Rhodobacterales; family Rhodobacteraceae; genus Gymnodinialimonas. Next base: position 833 of record CAZPJO010000321.1, on the reverse strand, counting down.
GGCGGGAAGCGACGGCAGGAAGATGTTCATCGACAGCGCGCCGAGGCCCGTTATCACGATCAGCGTGAAGATGTGTGGGGGTGTGGTGCGATCCAGGAACCGGACCGGTGTAAGCCGTGCCATCACCCGACAGGTAGGCGAGGGCGTGGGGGAGGTCCAGTCCGCGCAGAGATGTATACCGGTTAGCAGATTTGCAAAACGTGATTCAAAAAGGTCGGTAAATTTGCAAATATGCAGGAATAAACTGGCCGATGTGGCGGCGGCCCCCTAATGTCCGCCGCAATCCAAGGGAGAAGCACATGAAGGATATCGTCGAACAGCTGGAAGAGCGTCGCGGTCAGGCACGTCTGGGCGGGGGCGAAAAGCGCGTCGCGGCGCAGCACGCGAAAGGCAAGCTGACCGCGCGGGAGCGGATCGATTTGCTTCTCGATGAGGGTTCGTTCGAGGAATACGACATGTTTGTCGCCCACCGCGCCACTGAATTCGGCATGGAGGCGAACCGCCCGCCTGGCGACGGCGTTGTGACCGGCTGGGGCACCGTGAACGGACGTCAGGTCTATGTCTTCAGTCAGGATTTCACCGTGCTTGGCGGCTCGGTCTCCGAGACCCACGGTCAGAAGATCTGCAAGATCATGGATATGGCGATGCAGAACGGTGCGCCGGTCGTGGGGATCAACGATTCCGGTGGCGCGCGCATCCAGGAAGGCGTCGACAGCCTTGCCGCTTATGGCGAAGTGTTTCAGCGCAATATTGAGGCGTCCGGCGTGGTGCCACAGATCTCGATGATCATGGGGCCTTGTGCGGGTGGGGCCGTCTATTCACCGGCGATGACC
>CAZPJO010000320.1:0-3575 GCA_964586895.1 uncultured Roseicyclus sp. | reverse complement strand
TCAGGCGCGAATAGATGTAGCCGACTTCCTGCAGGTTGAACAAAGCCGCCGCGTGTTCGGCATCGTGGAACACGTAAGCCGTGCTTTGGTAGATCGGCGTCTGCCGTGCGCCGGTGGCGGGGTCGGGGCGGGCGCCCGCGTGGATTTGCAGGGTGTCGAAGCCGTAGCTGGGGCCGTCTGTCATGGGTGTCTCCCTTGGTCGTTGTTGGCGCGCTTGTAGAACAGCGTGCCCACGACCTGCAATCGCTGCGCGGAAACAAGGGCCGGGTGTCCCTCGCGCCGGGCCAACGGGAAAACGGACGTTCCTGTTTGCTTCGAAAATACCTCGGGGGCGTCGCCGCACTTTAGGGGTGCCCTCTATGGCGCGAAAGGCGACGGGGGCAGCGCCCCCAAACCACTCAGAAAGGAAATGCGGCGCAAGCCGCGCGGTTTGATAGAGGGCGCGACGGCTTGGCACTGGACGGCTGCGCGGCAAACGGGCACAAGTCGGCCAACAGACCAAGCGGGATTGCACCATGCTCGACTTCCTCAAACGCACCGTGACCTGGTGGAATGGCCAGACCATCGGCACCCAGATCTTCACCGCCCGCAAGGGCGAGCGCGTGGGCGAGGATGGGCAGGGCAATATCTTCTACCGCAATGCCGACGACACCAAGCGGTGGGTCATCTACAATGGCGAGGCCGAGGCAAGCCGGGTCGAGGCCGAATGGCATGGCTGGCTGCATCATACCTGGGATGAGCCGCCGACCGACGCACCACTGGTGCACAAGACCTGGGAAAAGCCGCATCTGCCGAACCTGACCGGATCGGCGGCGGCCTATGCGCCGGCAGGCTCGATCCGCCGGGCCGAACCGGAAGCGCGGCGCGACTACGACGCGTGGTCGCCGGAATAAAGCCGCCGGGGACGCAACGGCGCGCATCCTTCCCCTTGGCCTCACCCGCGCGTGCGGATATCCCCTTGCCATGGCCGACACCGAATATTCCATAACCGAGATCGCAACCGGCGGCGCCGTATTGGCTGCCGCCATCGGGTTCTTTCTCTATGCCAGCGGATCCGGAACCGGGGCCGGTGGCGGCAGCTATGATTTGCAGGCGCATTTCCGGTCCGCCGAAGGCATCGGCGTGGGCACCGAAGTGCGTCTGGGCGGTGTCCCGGTCGGAACCGTCACGGCGATGGAGCTGAACCCCGACACGTTCCTGGCGGAGACCACGATCAGCGTGCTGGACAGCATCATCTTGCCCGACGACAGCGCGATCGCCATCGCCTCCGAAGGGCTTTTGGGGGGATCGTTTGTTGAAGTCATCCCCGGCGGCTCTCCCTTCAACCTTGAAGCGGGGGGCGAGTTCATCGACACGCAATCCTCGGTCAGCCTGATCACGCTGCTGTTGCGGTTCTTTGGCGGAAACGGGGATACATGATGGGTCGCGCGCCCCTTATGCTGGCGGTGATGCTTGCGGTTCTGAGCGGGCCGCTTTCGGCGCAGCAATTCGACAATTTCGACGGCGAAAACACGTTGGACGGGTTTCAGCTTGGCACCGAAGAGGGCGAGGGCGACTCGGAGGGTGAGGGCAATGGCGCGGGCCTTGGCCTTACGGACGGCGGTGGCCTGACCCTCAATGATGGCAATGGAGATATCCAGCTCAACCTCGGGGATGGTGGGTCGCAGGGCACGTTCGAGAGCTTTCCCGGCGTCACGGGCCCGGTGACATCGGTCAGCCAACCGGACACCGAACAGGGCACGATCGTGACCCTGCGCGCGCTTGACAAACTGCTGGGGCAGCCGACGGATCTGGAATTGTCGATGGGTCAGACGGTCGTCTTCGGACGCATCGCGATCCGCGCGATCGAATGCCGTTACCCGGCCGGTGATCCCGACGGGGATGCCTTTGCGCAGTTGGAAGTGCTTGATCTTGAGGGAAGTTCGCTTTTCAACGGATGGATGGTGGCCTCCAGTCCGGCGCTCAGCGCGTTGGAACATTCACGGTATGACGTGTGGGTCCTGCGCTGCACCGGCTGAGCATTGCAGGGCAGGTGAGGCAGGCGCGGCAGGTCAGAGGTCGAGGGCCGCGTCTTCGGGCAGCGCGAAAAAATCCGCGGGTATGAGCAAGGCGCGGCTCAACTCGGCCCGGTAATCGGCGCGCGGCAATTCCACGGCCCCCAGCGACATGAGATGTTCGGTCACGAATTGCGTATCGAACAAGGTAAACCCGCCGATGCGCAACCGCTGCGTCAGGTGCCCAAGCGCCAGTTTCGACGCGTCGGTGCGCCGCGAAAACATGCTTTCGCCGAAAAAGGCCGCCCCGAGCGTGACGCCGAACACGCCGCCCGCCAGCCCATATTCATCCCAGATTTCGACCGAATGGGCGAGGCCCTGCGCATGCAGCACCTGGTAGCAGGCCATCAGATCATGGTTGATCCATGTCGGTTCCCGGTCGGCGCAGCCATCGACCACACCGGAAAAATCGCGATTGATATGAACGCTGTAGCCACCCTTGCGGATGCGTTTGCGCAGTGAGCGAGAGGTATGGAACCGGTCCAGCGGAAACACGCCGCGCCGTTGTGGATCGACCCAGAACACGTTGGGATCATCGACCCCTTCGGACATCGGAAAAATCCCGGCGGCATAGGCACGGATCATCAACTCCGGGGTAAGGAGCGGCCGATCGGAAGGGTACATGTCATGCGCCATAGCGCATACGTAGGGTGGATGCGTGCAAAGGCCCACCAAAATCATGCAATGCGGTGTGTTTTCCTGCGCCGATTCACCGAAGCTTAATGCCTATGTGGTTGTATACAGGTTGTCGGAATTGGAATACCGCATGTTCTGCTTCGGCCAACGAAAGATTGTCGGGCTTGTCCGGCGCCGATCCCCCCGTTGGGTTGGCCGCCGCAGCGCACAATCCGAAATCGCCTCCGGCCCGTTGCGAGGTCATGGGACGAATATCAGAACCGGCACCAGGGGCGCTCACCCCATTGGTGCCGGTTCGACTTTTTCCAGCTAGCCCATGTTCTGGTCCAGCCAGCCTTCCAGCCAGTGGATCGTGTAGTCGCCGGTTTGCACCGCGTCGGCCTGCAACAGCTCGTGGAACAACGGAACGGTCGTGTCGATACCGTCCACGATCAACTCGCCCAACGCGCGGTTGAGGCGCGCGAGGGCTTCAGGCCGGTCGCGGCCATGCACGATCAGCTTGGCGATCAGCGAATCGTAATAGGGCGGGATGCGGTAGCCGTCATAAAGCGCGCTGTCCATGCGCACGCCCAGGCCGCCGGGGGCGTGATATTGCGTGATGGTGCCGGGGCAGGGGGCGAAGTTGGGCAGTTTCTCGGCGTTGATGCGGACCTCGATCGCGTGGCCCTGCACCTGCAGATCCTCCTGCCGGAAGCTCATCGGTTCGCCCGCGGCGACGCGGATCTGTTCGCGGACAAGATCGACGCCCATGATCGCCTCGGTCACGGGGTGTTCGACCTGCAGGCGGGTGTTCATTTCGATGAAGAAAAACTCGCCGTCTTCATAGAGGAATTCGATCGTGCCGGCACCTTCGTAACGCATCTCGGCGACGGCATTGGCGCAGAC
>CAZPJO010000319.1:0-3579 GCA_964586895.1 uncultured Roseicyclus sp. | reverse complement strand
GGACGAGGCGATCCGCTATCAATTTGCCACCGACCGCGACCATGAGGCCACCGGCCCCTGCATCCTGGCCGGTCCCTCCTGCGACAGCGCCGATGTGCTTTACGAAAAGCGCCCCGTCGCCCTTCCGTTGGGCCTGAAAGCGGGCGACCGCATCTGGATCCGCAATTGCGGCGCCTATACCACGACCTATGCCTCGATCGGGTTCAACGGCTTTCCGCCGCTCGATGTCGTGGTTCTGTAAACAAACGACCACATCGCAGGACCCGTCGATCACAGGGACTGCGCCCGCCCATCTTTGTTCCGCGAAAATGCCGGGGGGTGTGGGGGGCTGGCCCCCCACCCGCCTGCCGACCTGCGCGCCACTCAGCCGTAGATCTCGATCCCCGGCCAGGTGCCGCCGTACCTTGGCCCATGGGCAAACCCAACCGGCAGGATCCTCTCGATCTCTGCAAGGTCCTCCGCGGTCAAGGCAATCTTCTCCGCTTCGACCAACTCCGCCAGATGCGCCGCCGACCGCGTTCCGGGGATCGGCACGATATGCTCCCCCTGCGCCAGAACCCAGGCCAGCGCCACCGCGGACGTCGCCCATCCTTTGCCCGCACACCATTCCTTGAACCCGGCAATCGCATCCATGTTCGCCTGGTAATTCGGGTCCGAGAACCGGGGCGAGCCTTTGCGGAAATCCCCGTCCCGGAATGCTTCCCGTCCGGGGAAGCCGTCGCTCAACATGCCACGCGCCAAGGGCGAGAACGCGACAAAGGCCGCGCCCAACTCGGCGCAGGTCTGCAACAATCCCAATTCGGGCTGGCGCACCCAAAGCGAATATTCCGACTGCACCGCTGCCACGGGCCCCACCGCAGCCGCACGGCGCAAGGTGAACGGGGCAATCTCGGAAAACCCGATACCTTCGATCAATCCTTCCTCCATGAAGCCTACCATCGTCTCCATCACGTCTTCGACCTCGATCGCATGATCGCGGCGATGCACGTAGTAAAGCTCCACCGATGACCGACCCAAACGCTCCAGCGACCCCTCAAGCGACGCCCGCAAACGATCCTTGGCGTTGCTGAAATGGCGCTCCGGCAGGCGGTAGATCCCCCCCTTCGTGGCCAAAGTCACCTGCGCACCGCTTTGGGCCAGGAACTTGCCGATCAACGTTTCGGACACGCCGTCGCCGTAGACCTCGGCCACATCCCAATGCGTGACACCAAGGTCCAAAGCCGCCTGCATGCACGCAAAGCTCTCCGCCTCGTCGGTGGCCCCGTAGATGCCGCCGAAACTCATGCATCCCAAGCCGATCGGCCCCACGCCATGTCCCGCCAATTGCCTCATTCGAATGCCGCCTCCAGTGCTATTTCAACCATATCCGAGAAACTCGATTGCCGCGCGTCCGACGGCAAGGCCTCTCCGGTCAACAGGTGATCGGACACGGTCAGAACCGCCAACGCCCGGCACCCATGGCGCGCGGCCAACGTATACAATTCGGCCGCCTCCATTTCGACGGCCAGAATGCCGTGCCGCACCATCTGTTCGTTCAAATCGGGCCGCTCATCATAGAAAGTATCGGACGAATAAATCCCCCCCACATGGATGGTGGAGCCCTTCCCCTGCGCCGCCTTGTAAGCCGCCTGCAACAATCCGAAATCCGCACACGGCGCGTAATTCAATTCCCGGAAAATACTCTTCGACGGCGTCGAAATCGACGAACACGTCATCGCCAGCACCACATCGCGCAGCTTCACATCGGCTTGCATCGCGCCGGTGGATCCGATGCGGATCAGGGGCTTGGCCCCATAATCCCGGATCAGTTCATTGGCATAAATCGACAGGCTCGCCATCCCCATCCCAGAGCCATGGATCGTGACACGGTTGCCGCGCCACGTGCCGGTAAATCCCAACATCCCGCGCACGTCGTTGACGCAGACCGGGTTCTCCAGAAACCGCTCCGCCGCCCATTTTGCGCGCAGCGGATCGCCCGGCATCAAGACCGTTTCCGCGATGTGTCCGGGCGCTGCCCCGATGTGAATTGTCATGACCCTGCTCCGAGCTTGCGATGCCTGCGCAATGGGATACGCCTCAGGGCTGCCAAGGCAAGCGGGATCACGAAAAAAGGCCGCCCCAAATGGAACGGCCTCGCTGCAAATCGGCTGAGTGGGCCGATCAGATCGCCATGGACTGGAGTGATTTGCCCTTGGCCAGCGCCTCTTTCACCCAATTGGGTTGCCGCCCGCGCCCGGTCCAGGTCTGCGACGCATCCGCCGGGTTGGCATATTTCGCCACACCTTTGGCCTTTGTCGCCGCCTTGGCTTTGCCACCGGTGAATTCGTCAAGCGAAAACCCGTGCTTCTTAGCCACAGATTTCAATTCCGCCAGACACTCGGAGCGTCGCTTTTTCTCATAACCCTTAATGGTTGCAGCGACCTCTTTCTGATGCGCTTCAAGTTCATCCAAAGTCATCTTTTCCAATGCTTTTGCCATTTGGTCTTCCTTCTTCTTGGGCATTTCGCAATTCGCCCATGCAGGAATGACATGCCAATGGCAAGCAAACTTTTAGACATGTTCAAAACAAGCGGTAATCGCCGTGCGGTCTATTCGGCCGCAATTGCCGTGGGATCCACCAGCGTCACGATATCCATCATGATCCTGTTCAATTCGAAATCCTTGGGGGTGTAAACACGCGCCACACCATATCCCAAAAGCGTCGCACGATCTTCGTCGGGAATGATCCCGCCCACCATGACTGGTATATCCAGCCCCTCTGACCGAAGCCGCTCCATCACGTCCTTGATCAACGGCACATGGCTTCCCGACAGGATCGAAAGACCAATTACATGGGCCGCATCGGTTTTCGCCGCTTCGACGATTTCCTCGGGCGTCAAACGGATCCCCTCGTAACTGATATCCATTCCGCAATCGCGCGCGCGGAACGCGATTTGCTCTGCCCCATTGGAATGGCCGTCCAATCCCGGTTTGCCGACGAGGAATTTCAACCGCCGACCCAGTTTGTCGGACACCGCATCAACCATCTCTCGGATCTCGTCCAATCCTTCGGTCTTGTTGGACACGGCCCCCGACACGCCCGTCGGGCCGCGGTATTCCCCATGCACGGCGCGCATGACCCCGGCCCATTCGCCAGTGGTCACACCCACCTTCGCCGCCGCAATCGAGGCCGGCATCACGTTGCGCCCCTCGGCGGCCGCCGCGCGCAAATTGTCCAGCGCGCGCTGAACCGCTGCGCCGTCGCGCTCGGCACGCCAGGCATCGAGCCGCGTGATCTGTTCTTGCTCCACCGCCGGGTCCACCACCATGATCCCGCCGTCTTCCCCCAACAGGGGCGACGGCTCCGAGGCGGTGTATTTGTTCACGCCAACCACAACGGTTTCGCCCCGTTCGATCGCGTTGACCCGGTCGGCATTCGACTCGACCAACCGCCCCTTCATATAATCAATCGCGGCAATCGCACCGCCCATCGAGCCCAGGTTGGCCAATTCCGCCCGCGCGCCCTCTTTCAAGGCCTCGACCTTTGCATCGACCGCCGGGTTGCCATCAAACAGATCGTCGAATTCCAAAAGGTCCGTT
>CAZPJO010000318.1:0-3589 GCA_964586895.1 uncultured Roseicyclus sp. | reverse complement strand
GGCCTCGATGACACGATGCGCGAGGCCTATGCGGCGATGCGCGAGGTCTGGCATACCCGCGATGACGTGACCGATCTGCGGACCGCAGGGTTCCTGGTGTCGATCGGGCGGGTTGCGTCAAGCTATCAGGCCAAGGGGATCTGAGAAAACGGTCGGGCGCGGTCAGAGACCCTGATCGCGCTTGACCAGAAGCACGGTCATGACATCGGCCACATCCTTTGCCTGACTGCGCGCAGTGACGCCGCCGACGGCCAATGTGCGTCCGACCCGCCACCAAAGGCCGGGCGCATAAACCCGGCCCACCGGATCCTTCAGCTTGACCAGAAAACCGCCCGCAGGTTTGAACGCGAAAACGCCCCGGTCGACCCGTTCGACATTGTCGATGGCGCACAGAACGCGACCGCCCGCTTCGCGCAGTTCCACGCGCGTCAATTCGATCACCCGCGCCGAGGCGTGCCAGACGCTCCACGCCAGCCAAAGGCACCCAAGCCCGAACACCACCAGAAACGCCAGCCATTCCAGATCGGCGGGCGGACGCGTCGCCGCAATCACGAGCAGAAGCACGCCGAGCGACCCGGCCAGCCCCACGGCGGCAAAGCGGCGCGGGCCTTTGGGCGTGATTTCGGCCAACACTTCGTTGGGGTCTTCTTTGGTCGTCTTCCGCGTCATCGCACACCTTCCGTGCCTCCGCGCAGAATGGACGCGCGGGCCGACACCGCATACGTGCATCACCATCATCAAGCAAGGAGGCCAGAGCCCCATGTCCATTCGCCCGATCCTTGAGACCCGCGCCGCGCAACCGACGATGGAAGGCGCGGGCGTTCACCTGCACCGTGCTTTCGGTTTTCAGGACCCGTCCGAGCTGGACCCGTTTCTGCTGTTCGATGATTTCCGCAACGACGATCCGGCCCTTTATGCGAAGGGGTTCCCCTGGCATCCGCACCGCGGCATCGAGACGATCACCTATGTTCTGGACGGCACGGTCGAGCATTCCGACAGCCTTGGAAACTCCGGCCGTCTCGGGCCGGGATCGGTGCAATGGATGACGGCGGGATCGGGCATCCTGCATCAGGAAATGCCGCATGGAAACGCCAGCGGCCAGATGCACGGCTTCCAGCTTTGGGGGAACCTGCCCGGCGCGCAAAAGATGACCGCGCCGCGGTATCAGGACATTCAGGGCAGCGACATTCCGGAAGTCATCGACGACGACGGCACCATCGTGCGGGTGATCACCGGCGAATTCTGGGGCAAGCGCGGGCCAGTCGACGGGATCGCAGCCGACCCGCAATACCTTGACGTGACATTGCCTGCCGGTGTGAAAAAGACGTTCCGCATCGACACCTATCGACGTGCGTTTGCCTATGTGTTTCAAGGCTCTGCGGCGTTTGCCGATGCCTCGGCACCGTCCGGTGTGTTGCTGGAAAAAGAGGTCATGGGGCAAGAGGTCAACATCCGCGACTTGTCCGGCGACCGGACCCTTGTTCGGTTCGGAACAGGGGATGAGGTCACGGTTCAGGCGGGCCCGGAGGGCGTGCGGTTCCTGCTGATTTCAGGGGCGCCGATCGAAGAGCCGGTCGCGTGGCACGGCCCCATCGTGATGAACACGCAGGAAGAGTTGCAACAGGCGATGCGTGATCTGCGCAACGGCACCTTCATCCAGCCCGCGCATTAAGCGGGTCAGACCGGCATTTGCCACTGGACGAACATCATCCCGGCGACGATGATGACCAACGCCCGGAAGCCCAGTTCGGCGGCCAGCAAGCTGCGCTGCCGGGCGCGGCGGGTGCCGGGCTTGTGGCGTCTCAACGCCGCGCTGAACGTGTTGGCGGCGGTATGGATGGCATTGGGGTCGGTGCGGGTGGCAAACTTCGGGTGCCTCAGGCGGGGCTCCGCCGCGATCAGGTCGCGCGCGGCGGCCCGGGCGTTGGCGGGCAGCAGGCGCCCGGCCTTGCGCACGGCATGCGGGAAACTGCGGGCGCGGATCGAAAGACGCTCTGCCATCTGCTGGCGCAGGCCTTCGGTGATCGCGGTGTAGCTTTGATGATCCATCGAATCGGCCCCCCTCTCGCCGCAGAGATTTCAGTATAGGAAACAGGCCCTTGCCCCTCAAGTGGGCGGGAGGCTGGCGTTGGCAAACGCAAGCGCTTATCGATGGGGCATGCTTGAGACATACACCATCGGCGCGCGGACGCAGCAGCCCACAGTCTTGATCGCGCATGGCCTGTTCGGATCGGCGCGCAATTGGGGCGTGATCGCCAAACGCATGTCAGAGCGCGGGCGCGTTGTGACGGTCGATATGCGCAACCACGGACACTCGTTTCGGGGCGCGCCACATGATTACCCGGCGATGGCAGCGGACCTTGCAGACGTCATCGAAAACCTTGGCGAAAAAGTGGACGTGATCGGCCATTCGATGGGCGGAAAAGCCGTTATGGTTCTAGCACTTACACGCCCCGATCTGGTGCGACGGGTGGTGGTGGGGGACATTGCGCCGGTGGGGTATCATCATACGCAGCAGGGGTTGATCGACGCGATGCGCGCGGTGGAGTTGACCCGGGTCGAGACGCGTGGCGATGCGGACCGGCAATTGGCGGAATTTGTGGAGGACGCGGGCGTTCGGGCGTTCCTTTTGCAATCGCTGGACGTGAAGGCCAAGGCATGGCGGCTGAACCTTGATCAGTTGGAAGCAGACATGGCGCAAGTGCTTGGGTTTCCAAAGATTTCCGGCACGTTCGAGGGGCCGGTCCTGATGCTGTCGGGGGGGGCTTCGGACTATGTTTTGCCGGAGCATCGCGGGGCGGTGAAGGCGCTTTTCCCGGCGGCGCGGTTTGCGAAAATCCCGGGCGCGGGGCACTGGCTTCATGCGGAAAAACCGCGCGAATTCGAGGCGGCCTGCGCGGCGTTTTTCGGGTGAATTTTTCTGTAGTTTTTTTGTAGTTTTTCCGTAGTGCATCCTGCACGCCGCCGATGTTCACCCTTTTTTAACGGCCCCACAGGACAAACGGCCCCCTCTTTTGACAACAGGGGCCCGTCCGATGACCCATCCCAAACCGCTCAGCAAAAGCGCGCGCGCGCATCACTTCTACATGGCCGAGGCGATGGCGCGGCTTGAATGGGATTTGCAGAACCACCTGATGGACGAGCGGCGCATCCCGGAGGCGTGGCACGAGATCGCGACGCGCAAGACCAGCCCGAAAAAGCAGTTAACGGTGCGGTTCGACGAGGACGTGGTGAAGTTCTTCAAATCGGCGGGGCCGGGGCACATCGGCCGGATGAACGACGTGCTGCGCGCGTTCATGCACCTCAAGCTGGGCGGGTTCCTGCATGGGGAGGAGACGATTGATGCGTTCCGGGAGGGCACGTTTGCGGGGCAGGAGACGCGCCCGAGCTGGGGCATGATCCAGGAGATGGAACGCGAGGTGCGCGAGCGCGGGGCGGATCTTGCGTTCCGACAGGCGCAGGCGGAGGAGCAGCGGGCGACGGAGGAGAAGGCGAAGGGGCGGAAGGGGTGAAGACCGGTTCGGCTTCAGCCGGTTTGGAACGTCCAGTGGACGTTTCAAAGGGATGAACGCGGGATCGGGAATGATCG
>CAZPJO010000317.1:554-3602 GCA_964586895.1 uncultured Roseicyclus sp. | reverse complement strand
CTTCTCGGGTGGCAAGGTCGACGCCGCCGCGCGTTCGCTCGATTACATGGGCCTGACGCCCGGCACGGCGTTGAAAGACGTCGAAATCGACACCGTCTTCATCGGCTCCTGCACCAACGGTCGCATCGAAGATCTCCGCGCTGCCGCCGAGATACTCAAAGGCAAGAAGATCGCGGTCAAACGCGCCATGGTCGTGCCCGGCTCGGGCCTTGTCCGCGCCCAGGCCGAAGAAGAAGGGCTTGCCGATATCTTCAAGGCGGCCGGTTTCGAATGGCGCCTTGCGGGATGTTCCATGTGCCTTGCCATGAACCCCGATCAGCTCTCGCCCGGCGAACGCTGTGCGGCCACGTCCAACCGCAACTTCGAGGGCCGTCAGGGTCGCGGCGGGCGCACCCACCTGATGTCGCCCGCGATGGCGGCGGCGGCGGCTGTGACCGGCAAACTGACCGATGTGCGAGAGATGATGTGATGCGGCGGGCGGGTCCATGTGCCATCGTGCTTGGGGCCGCCCTTGCGCTTGCGTCCTGCGCGCCAACGTCGACCTTCACCGAAGGTCCGTTCGAAGAACACACCCTGATCAGCGCGCGGGACGGCGAACCCACAACCCTCACCTGCACGGCGGGCCCGGAGTCCCGCCAACGCGCGCAAAGTTCACTCGCGGTCCTCGACGCGGGCTTCACCCAACTGGAACAGACGATCCGCGCCCGCACCGAAGCCTCGTTCAACGGTGGGCCCGATTTCAACTCCGCCGCCCTCGTCCGCCTGTCGCAACGCACCGGCCTGCAACTCGCGCAACGGATCGACGCCGATTACGGATGCTTCCTGCTCGGTTAGACCTTCGCAGGGTCGGGCACGAACCGCCGCGCCGTCCGCTCGCGCCCAAGCCCGTAGCACAGCACCACCACCGGCAGCAGACCCACCGCAGCGATCACCAGCGATGGCACCGCGGCCTCGCCCAACCGTTCATCCGCCGCCAACCTGTGTGCCTGCACCGCCAGCGTGTCGTAGTTGAACGGCCGCATGATCAGCGTCGCCGGTAGCTCTTTCATCACGTCCACGAAGACGATCAGTAACCCGGTCAGGATCGAAGGGCGCAGGATCGGAAGATGCACGCCGCGCAACATCGACGTCGGCGTGCGCCCCAAGGTGCGCGCCACCGCATCGACATTCGGGTTGATCGTGCTCAAACCCGCGTCATAGGCACTGAGCGCTGCTGCCATGAACCGGACGGCATAGGCCGCGACCAGCAACCAGATCGACCCGGTAATCAAAAGGCCGGTATCAATCCCGAACCGTGCCTCCATGATCGCATCAAGCGCATTGTCGAACGCCGCGAACGGCACCAGAAGACCGACCGCGATCACCCCCCCGGGCACGGCATATCCAAGGCTGGCGATCCGAACGCTCGCGCGCGCCGCAGGGGTCGGATGCAAACGCGCGTTGAACCCCAGCAACACCGCCGCGCCCACAGTCAGCATCGCGGCAATGCACGCCAGCGTTATCGAGTTTCTCAGAAAGCCCAGATACCGCTCCGTCAGGAGGTTATCGAACGAGGTCCAGCCAAGTTCCAACAACAACGCAACCGGCAAGACAAACCCCAGCAGAACAGGCATCGCGCAAAACGCCAGCGCGCCCGCGGCCTGCCATCCGCGCAGATGGACGGTTTGCATCGCCTCGAACCGACGGCCCGCGCCATGGTGCCGTTGATCGCGCCTTTGCCGCCGTTCCAGCGCCGCAATGACAAGCGCCACAATCAGAAGGCAAAGCGCAAGTTGCGCCGCCGCGCTTCGATCAAAAAAGGAATACCACGCCTGATAGATGCCCGTGGCAAAAGTCTGGACGCCGAAATAGGACACCGTCCCGTAATCCGCGAGCGTCTCCATCAACGCCAGCAGGACACCACCCGCAATTGCTGGCCGCGCAATCGGCAGGCTCACGCGAAAGAAGGCCCCCCATGCGCTTTCGCCCAGAGTGCGCGCGGCGATATAGGCCGTCGCGGATTGTTGCAGGAACGCCGCCCGCGTCAGCAGGTAGACATACGGATACAGAACCAGCGTCAGCATCGCCGCCGCCCCGCCGAGGGATCGGATTTCCGGGAACCAGTAATCGCGCGGCCCCCATCCCGTCAGATCGCGCAGCGTCGTCTGGACCCAGCCGGGGTGATCGAGAAAATCGGTATACGCATAGGCCAGCACATAGGCCGGAAACGCCAGCGGCAGGGCCAGCGCGATTTCCAGAATGCGCTGCCCCGGAAAGCGTGTGGCCGTCACAAGCCACGCCGTGCCCGTTCCGATCACGGCTGTCCCGGTTCCGACCGTCACGACCAGGATGGCGGTGGTCAGGGCAAATTCGCCCAGAACGCTGTTCCACAGGCTGCGGAATGTCTCGAACCCGCCGGTAAAGGCCGCGAGAGCAGCGGCCACCATCGGCAACAGGCACATCCCCGCCACCAGCCATGACAGGCTGCCGAGGTGGAAGGCAGTGGGGATGCGATACGATTTGGCCATGATCGCAAGCGTTTTTGTCGGGATCAGGCCGCAATGCAACCCCGTTCATCCGCCCGATGCGGCAAAGGGGCCGCGCGTGTGCTTTGCCTCGGGGCAAGATCGCCGGCGAACCGATCCTTTCGAAGAGACGCTCTGACCGGGACCCTGTTCACCGTCTCACGTTGATCATTCATCCATGAATAGAAATTGCCAAAATTTGGGGGTCTGCTATTCATATGTGAATGAGCAACGTGATCGACTGGCCCATGCTGCGCGCGCTTTTGGCGGTGGCGGAAGAGGGCACCATGACCGGGGCGGCGAAGGTTTTGGGCACCAGCCAGCCCACTGTCAGCCGCCTGATCCGCGCCGCCGAAGCGGTGGCGGGCGATTACCTGTTTTTCCGCGACGAGACCGGCTTCACGCCCAGTTCCTACTGCGACACCCTGATCGCCGAGGCCCGCGAAATCCGCGACGCCCTGAACCGCGCGTCGCTCAAAGTGGCCGGTGAACAGCCCGAGGCCCAGGGCCGCGTGCGGATCACCGCCCCGGTCTTTTTAACCAC
>CAZPJO010000317.1:0-544 GCA_964586895.1 uncultured Roseicyclus sp. | reverse complement strand
CATATCCTGCCCCCGATCCTGGCCGATATCCGCGCGGCGCATCCCGCGATCAAGCTCGACGTGGTGGCGACGGATGCGACCGAGACCCTGCTGTTCCACGAGGCCGATATCGACCTGCGCATGCACGAGCCCACGCAGCTGGATACGGTCACGGAGCATCTGGGGGATTTGGCCCTGGGCCTTTATGCAAGCCGGTCGTTTGTGGAGGCCCACGGTATGCCTTCAAGCGTCGATGACCTGCGCAATTTCGGCATGGTCGGCTACGATCGCAACGAATGGATCATCCGTTCGATGCGCGATATGGGCATGCCGGTGACGCGCAACTGGTTCACAGTGACGACCGACGATCAGGTGGCCTATTGGCAGTTCGTGCAGGCCGGGTGCGGCGTTGGCATTGGGCAGAAGGTGGTGGCCGAGCGGTCACCGGACGTGGTGCAGGTGCTGCCAGAGTTGGAGTTGCCGAGTTTGCCCGTTTGGCTGACGGCGCATCAGCGGTTACGGCACCAGCCGCGCGGATATCGGCGAGGATCGGCGGCAGGATATG
>CAZPJO010000316.1:0-3624 GCA_964586895.1 uncultured Roseicyclus sp. | reverse complement strand
AAATCACGACGCCTACGTTGTCGGATTCAAGGTTCAGGGCCATGCCCTGAATGCCGCCGGGGAATTCGACCATCTCGCCGGCCTGCACATTGTCGAGGCCATAGACACGCGCGATCCCGTCACCGACGGACAGAACCCGGCCCACTTCGGCGACCTGTGCGTCCTGACCGAAAGACTTGATCTGGTCCTTGAGGATCTGAGAAATCTCAGCTGCTTGGATCGCCATGTTATCCGACCTCTTTCATCGTGTTCTGGAGTGCGTTGAGCTTGGAGCGGATCGACGTGTCGATCATCTTCGAGCCAACTTTAACAACAAGACCGCCGATGATACCCTCATCGACGGTCGCTTTCAGGTTCACGGATTTGCCGACAGACGCCTTGAGCGTCTTGGCCAGCTTGTCCATTTGGGTTTTCGTAAGCGCCTTGGCCGACGTGACTTCCGCCGTCACCTCGCCCTTGTGATCCGCAATCTTCTCGCGCAACTCGCTCAGAAGCGCCGGAAGCACGAACAACCGCCGCTTGGATGCCATCAGCCGCAGCGTGTTAGCGGTGATCGGGTTCAGGGCCATCTTGTCGGCCACCCCGCCGATCGCGGCCGCCGTCTCGTCGCGTCCGTAGATCGGCGAATGGATCAGGTCGCGCAGGTCGGCACTGTCGCCAAGCGCTGTATCGAGAGCATCGATATCGAATTCCAACGCCGCAAGCGCCTTGCCCTCAGACGCCAATTCAAACATCGCGGTCGCATAGCGCGCGGCGATGCCGGTCGAGATCGAAGCTGTTTCGCTCACGAAGACCCCTTTCGTATGCGTCGCGCTCGACGGCGCGCTCATTTCAGTCGCGCTCAACGGCGCGCCTATTTCAGACGTTACGCCCAGGTAGGTTGGCAGCGTCGCTGCCCCCCGGGCGATCCCTGTAGTGATGGCGCGTGACCATCACTCCCCTGTGAATTCGGGCGGGGTGTAGCAGAGGGTTTGCTGCGCTGCAACAGGGACTGCGAACGCCCTCTCTGATTGAAAACCATCCCTTTTCAGAAGGTTAGACGCACACAACCCAAGTGCGGCGGTTTGCCCGCGCAATTGACATGGCACATTGGCTCGATTCTTTCCCGGATTGGTCGGTTTTACGGCCCGGCACAGGGTGCTCCACCCCGTTCCAAATCCCTGCAGAACAACAAAACCCAGCGCGTCGCACCGCCAACAAAACCAAACGCCCCGCGCCTCTCACAACGCATGGCACAATCGCCTGATTGCACCCGGCCCTCAGCCTAATCGCAGCGAACGGCGGGTTTGAGCCCCGAGTTACGAATGCTGCACGATGTGCAAACGTCAGCTTCCGGGTTCTTGCAACGTCTTTGAATTGACCAGTGGTTGCGCCGCTCCAAAGCCGTCTGGGGCATTCTTTTCCCATGGCAGAACGTCTGAGGTGGTTGGCCAAACACACTGCTGCGCTTCGAAAGCGTGTAGATTTCTGTCCATGTAAAAATCAATGGCTGCACCGAACAAAAACTCATACCAAGTGAAGTCGACTCTGAGCATCTTGCATCGAAACTCCGGCAAGATATCGGTGCGTATTTGCCCATCTATCGGTTTGTCTTCGGTTTCCCAAATCTTGGCCAACATGCCATGCGCGCCTTCGAGCCTCTGTCCAACAACAATTACCTCTGGCCATTCACGCGTGAGTCCCCAGCCTATTGAATACGCAAATGCTGGCCAGGCTTCGTCGCCACCAACGAGTTGAGCATGCCACCCATGTTTCTCAACATTCTCAAAAATTTTCTTTTGTTGATCGGCCATTGGCAAAGTCCGCCATTTCCTCGCAGCGCTGCATTGAATTTAGCTCAATGCCAAAGCAGGCGTTCAATCAAAGCCATCGAACGGCAGCTTTGGCCGCCATTCTGACCTCGATGACGTCTCCTCCACAGACGTGTAGCGACGCGGACATGCTCTAAATCAGGTGTGAGGCGGAGCACTTTCGAACCAAAACATTTCTACAATCATAGAAACGTTTTTTCACTAAGTTCTTTATATTTCAATGACTTAGATGAATTCACCCCATCTGTGCACGCGTGCTCAACCTTGAGCACCCGCGCCCGAACCACCCGCCTGCCAGCGCGCACTTGCCGCCGCCACCCGCGCCCCGAACAACCGCGCCGTGGCCGTGTCACCGGGCCCCAAAGGCTCCGTCGCCATCAGCCCCAGCCATGATCCGTCGCGGTTGATCCCCTCGCGCGCGGGCTTCACCGGTGCCCCGATCTCGGCCTGCCCGACCCAGATCATCCCCATCTGCGCCGCGAACACCGCCAGCCGCACCAACGCGTTCATCTTGTCACCCGACGGATGCACGGCGATTGTGAACCCGGCCGCCATCTTGTCGGCCCACGCACCGCTATCCCACCGGTTTGCGGCCTCTTCGAGCACCATATCAAACCGCGCCGCCGTTGATCCCATGTAGGTCGGCGCGCCGAACAAGATCGCAGGTGCCGCATCAAGGGCAGCCCAATCCGCCGCGTCCATCCGTTCCACATCCACAAGCCGCGCCGCACCGATCCCCTCGGCCACGGCCTCCGCCAAGGCGCGGGTTTGCCCGGTTGCACTGTAGTAAAGGACACAGATCACTGCGCGTCGCGCCCGGAAACGCCCGCGGGCGTCGGCGCGCCCTCAAGCACCCGCAGCGGGCGCTTCACCCGCTCCGCCAGCCCCGGCCTCGGCCGCGCCGGCACCCGTTTGGACGCTTCGAGCAAGATCACCCCGCCCGCGCGGCTGCGGCTGAGTTTGCCACCGATCTGTTCCAGCATGTCCGAAGATCTCAGCCAGAACCTTTGATGCGACGGCGGCGAGAACAACGCCGCCGCATGGCGCTCGGGCACGAAATCATGGCGCTTGAGCTGCGCCTCCAACTGCCCCAGCGAATAGGGTCGCCCGAACCCGAACGGCGTTCCATCGCGCCGCGCCCAAAGCCCTGACCGGTTCGGCACGATGAACATCGCCCGCCCGCCGGGGGCCAGAACCCGCTGGCATTCCTCAAGCACCGCCGCCGGATGCTCGGAGGTCTCCACCCCGTGCAGACACACCAGCTTGTCGACACTTTCGTTTTGCACCGGCCACAGGCCCTCACGGCACAGGGTCGAGACATTCTGCAAGCCCGCGGGCCACGGCATCACCCCCTGCTCTGCCGGCATCAGGGCGATCACCCGCGCCGCGTCGGCCAGGTACGGGCGCAAAAGCGGCACCGCAAAGCCAAAGCCCACCACCGTCTGCCCCTTGGCATCCGGCCACATCTTCAACATTCGTTCACGCACCGCCTTTTGGGCGATCCGGCCAAGCCGCGTGCGATAGTAGAATTGCCGCAAGTCGAGAACGTCGAGATGCATCAGTGTTTTCCGTTTGAACCCTGCCGCGCCATAGCGCAGGCTTGCCCGGAAGATAACCAACCGGGGCGCGATTACCATGACCGAACCGCAGATCATCACCATTCCCTGCCTGTCGGACAATTATGCGTTTCTGTTACATGATCCGGGCACCGGGGCCACGGCCTGCATCGATGTCCCCGACCACGGGCCGATCATCGCCGAACTCGACGCGCGCGGATGGACGCTCAGCCATATCCTGATCACGCATCACCATG
>CAZPJO010000315.1:0-3641 GCA_964586895.1 uncultured Roseicyclus sp. | reverse complement strand
CTCGTGGCAGATCCTGAGCGCGGCGGCGACTTCTTCGGTGTTGGCGGGCAGGATCGCGGCCAACGGCGGGCATTTATACGCGGTCAGCGCGTCGCATTCATAGGCCAGCGTCTCGGCCGGATCATGGATCACGGCACTCTTGGGCATGACCTTTTGAAGCCGTTCCACGATCCGTGCCTTGCGGGCGATGACGCTGGCATTTGGCTGGGGCATTTCCATGGGTCGGCCTCGCTATCTGAGTGGATTGGTAAAAAGATATAACCAATTTTGCGATTTGGCAAAGGAATTCATTTCTGCACCGCGTCACAACTTGCGGCTGCGTGAGTTTGCCCCCACAAGCCATCGCATGGAATGGGTCAAGGTGTTGCATCTGTTGTGCGTTTTGGGGTGGATGACCGGCATCTTCGCCGCCCCGCGCGCGATCATTTTCTGGAAGCGTGAATATGCCGCCTCCGGAAGCTTCGGGCCGACCGGCGATCTGACGATCCGGATTTACCGCTTTTCCCTTGGCCTTGGCGTGATCGCGATTCTCTCTGGGCTGTATCTCGCGCATCTGTGGGGGTGGCCGACGTGGACCCACGCGAAAATCGCCGTCGTGCTCGCGCTTGCCGCGCATTACGGCTGGACCGGTCGGCTGATCCTGCGGGCGCGCAAGGGCATCTTCACCGAAAGCGACCGCTGGCTGCGCGTCTATAACGAGATCAGCGTTCTGGGGGCCATCGGCGTTCTGCTCCTCGTGGTCTACAAACCCTGGGGTTAGGGGCCGTGGCGGGCCGTTTGATCCGCGCCTCGCCGCCGATTTCGCCCCTCGCGCCCATGTGATGTGTCATCGCGCAATGAGTTACGTAAAAACTACAAATGAACTACAGAATAATTCTTTTGCTTTTCGCCTTTCCGGCCCATGCCGACCCTGCCGAAATCGTAGGGGTCGAGGCCACGCCGGGCGGCGACGGATGGCGCTTTTCCGTGACGCTGTCCCATGCCGATACCGGTTGGGATGATTATGCCGACGGCTGGCGGGTGGAGCTTGCGGACGGCACGATTGTCGGCGAACGCCCCCTCGCCCATCCCCATGTCGAGGAGCAGCCGTTCACGCGTTCGACCTCTGGCGTGACGATCCCCGACGGCACCGCGCAGGTCTTCATCCGCGCGCGCACCAATGTCGACGGGTGGGCTGAAGAAACCTCCGCCTACGCTCTTCCGTAATAGCGCTCAGTGGCCCTACGGCCCTGTTTTCATTGACGTATCCCGAGGCGCGGCGGCTGCGACCAGCTTACTGCCGCCCTTCGCGCAACCAGCCCGCAAGCATCAGCCCGGCCGCGATCAGAAGGAACAACCACGCCGACACCAGCGGCGTGACCGTGACATCCGTCGTCACGTAGGCCTCGCGCGTCGTCAGCCCCATCCAGCCACGGCCATGGGCCACGCGGCCCTCGCCAACCCGGCGCAGATCCGGCAGTCCGTCTTCCAGCCGGAAGGTCCGCCCGCCGGTTGCCTCGGCCAATGGATCAAGCTGATCGGCGCCTGCAATCGTCACCTCGAATTCGCGCGGCGCAGCAGGCCCCAAAGCGATCACACGCTCCAGATCCCCCTCCACCAACCGATAAAGCCCCTGCTCCGCCCCCTCGATCTCGGCGGTGAACGCGCCCGGGGCGGTCTCTTGCAGCGGCACGTCGATCTCATCGCCATCGGGCATCGTGACCGTCACCGCGCCCGCGCTTTCGGCCAATGTGCGCCGCGTGATCAGGATGGTCTGCCCGTCGACATCGGCGCGCAGCGCCTCTTCCTCAAGGTCCGGCTCGCCCATCATCCAATGGGCCAGACGACGCAGCAGCTCCAGCTGCGGGCCGCCGCCTTCATAGCCCCGATCCCACAGCCAGGCGTGATCCGACGCCAGAAGCGCGACGCGGCCCTCGCCCACCCGGTTGAGCATCAGAAGCGGCGCATCGTTTGCCCCCTGCATCACGGTCTGCCCGCTCTGTTCCGTAAGTTCGATCTGACGGAACCAACGGCCCCAGGGGTCATCGCTGCTTGGCAGGGGGGTATGCTCCATCTCCAACCCGGTTGTCACCGGATGCCGTTGCCCAAGCGCGCTGATCGTCGGCAGGAACGGCTCTTCGAGTACGCGCGCGGTCGGACGACCCGGCAGAATATCAGCCAGCGGCGTGCGGAACAGCGATGAAGCCCCCGCAAAATCGGGCCCCGCCGCCAGCAACAACGCACCGCCATCCTCGACATACCGGCGAATGTTATCGAGGTAGAGCATCGGCAGAATGCCGCGCCGTTGATAGCGGTCGAAGATGATCAGATCGAATTCATCCACCGCCTCCATGAACAATTCGCGCGTCGGAAAAGCGATCAAAGACAGCTCGGTAACGGGCACGCCGTCCTGCCGGTCGGGCGGACGCAGGATCGTGAAATGCACCAGGTCAACGGACGGATCGGACTTCAACAGATTGCGCCATGTGCGCTGGCCGGGATGCGGCTCGCCACTGACCAGCAGCACGCGCAGCCGGTCGCGGATCCCGTTGATCTGCACGACGGCGGCGTTGTTGCGCGTGGTTAACTCGCCCTCGGCCCCCGGCACTGTGAACTGGATCACGTTCTGCCCGGCGTGTTCCAACGTCAGCGGCAGATCAAGGCTTTCGCCCACCGGCACCATGTAGCTTTCCGGATCGCCGCCATCGACGGCGATGATGATTTCGGACCTGCCGCCAAGGCCTTCGGGAATCGCGCCCTGATCTTCGAGCCGCAAGGTCAGGGTCAGTTCCTCGCCGATGATCCCGAAGGCAGGCGCGGTTTCAATCACCAGGCGGCGGTCCCAATCGCCCTCCCGCCCGGTGATCAACGCATGGATCGGGGCGGGCATGTCGGGGACGAGCTGCGCATCATGCAGCCGCCCGTCAGAGACCAAAAGCGCCCCCGCAATCCGCGCGCGCGGCTCTTCGGCCATCATCCGTTGCAACTCGCCCATCAAGAGCGTGCCCGCGTTGTCATCGGCGTCACCGACGCGCGCGATCCGGGCCTCCATGCCAAGCGCCGCGATTTCGGCCTCCAGCGCCTCCAGCGCCTGCGCCGTTTGCTCGGGCCGGTCCGAAATCCGCTGCGAAGCGCTTCCATCGACGACGACCAGCACGATATCGGTCAGCGGATCGCGGTCTTCGTTCTGCAACGACGGGTTCACCAACGCCGCCAACAACGCGACCCCGGCCAGCAACCGATAGAACCACCCCGACAGGCCACGCCAAATCGCCAGCGCGACGATCAGGACCACGGCACCGGCAAGCACATAGATCACCGGCCAGGCCAGCAACGGGTCAAAAAGGATCTGGTTTGCCATGATTATTGCCCCAACCGATCCAGAAGCGCGGGCACATGTACCTGATCGGATTTGTAGTTGCCGGTCAAAACATGCATCACGAGGTTCACCCCGAACCGCAGCGCGATTTCGCGTTGCCGCGCGCCCGGCTGGCCACGGCCCACGGGGAACATCGCGCGGCCTCTTTCATCCTGCGCCCAAGCGGCGGCCCAGTCGTTGCCGCCGATCAGAACCGGGGTCACACCATCGTTGAGGTTGCGAAACGGCATCCCCTCGATCTGTTCGGCATCGGCAGGCGCGGCCTCGACCCAGACATCGCGGC
>CAZPJO010000314.1:2459-3694 GCA_964586895.1 uncultured Roseicyclus sp. | reverse complement strand
ATATCCGCCGGGCTGGGGCAGGCTGCCCATCGCGTCGGTGCCGTAAAACGCATCATAAAGGCTACCCCAGCGGGCATTTGCGGCGTTCAGGGCGAAACGCGCATTGGTGATCGGCACAACCAATTGCGGCCCCGCCACGCTGGCAATCTCGGGATCGATCCTGGAGGTGTCGATGCGGAATGCATCGCCTTCGGCGACCAGATAGCCGATCTCTTCCAGGAAGGCCTTGTAGGCGTCGGGGTCGTGGGCCTGATCGCGCCGCGCGATGTGCCATTCGTCGATCCGACGCTGCAAGGTCGCGCGCTTGTCCAAAAGGGCCGCGTTCTTGGGCGCCAGATCATGCAGCAGATCAGAAAAAGAGGCCCAGAACGCATCCACGGCCACGCCGGTGTCGGGCAAGGCCCGCGCCTCGATGAAATCTGCCAATTCTGCGGCGACCTGCAATCCGTTCCGTTCGACCCGATCTGCCATGGCTGTGCCCTCTCTCGACGTATGCTTCGGTATGCTGCGCGGGTTAAGGCGAAAGCTTGCAAGAGGCAATATGGCGACTGCCTCAGCGTGGCTTGGCCGAGGTCGCAGGCGGGCGCGTGGTGCGGCACCGTTCCGAGCAATAGCGCACGTCGTCCCAGACCTTCGCCCATTTCTTGCGCCAGGTGAACGGACGCCCGCAGGTGGCGCAGTCTTTCTGTGGCAGGTCGGATTTCTTGCGCATCTTGGCCATGCAGGGCGAGATAGGCGGATCGGCTTGCGCGACCAGAGCGCGGATTTTGCATTTTCAGGGAACAAAGATGGGCAGGTTCAGCGCATCCGCGGCGACCAAAGGCGCTGCCCCTGATGGCCGCGGGCGGTGTCGAGCTGTAGGCCACCGGGCCCGTATGACAGCGCCACAGCACCGGTGCGCGACAGAACCATCGGGCTGAGCAGCAGGCAATCCGTTGGCGTTTGCGCATTCGCCGCGCCGGGGGCCGCCGCACCGGACCGGGGCGACGGCGCGGTCAAACGGGCCAGCGTTTCAGCCTCGGCCGCGACAAGGGGCGCGGGCGGATCCTCGGGCCAGGCGTTGACCACGACGATATCATGCGCGGTGCAGGCGTCCATGGCCTCGCGCGCGGCGGCTCGACCGGTTCCGTGCCAAAGCGCATGCGGGCCGATTTGCGTCACCTGCCCCTCGCCGGACGGGGTCCAGGCGGCCCGGGTGCCCGCGCGTTCCTGATCCGCGGCATCGCCATCGTTTT
>CAZPJO010000314.1:0-2449 GCA_964586895.1 uncultured Roseicyclus sp. | reverse complement strand
AGCCAGATCCCCGCGACAAACCCGTCGCCGCGCGGGCGGCTCAACGCGCGGCCCGCATCGGTCATCTGTCCGACCAGCCCACCGCTTTCCGCGACCAGAACCGCAGGCCTTTGCGCACCGACCCAGATCCAGAAGGCGGCAAGGACGGGGAGCAGCATGACCCACCGGCCCTGCCCCTTCCACAGGCACAGGCCAATGCCGCCCAACGCAATCAGCGCCAGAACGGACGCGGGCGGGCTTGCCACCATATCTACCGCGCCGGGCAAATCGGCGACACGCGCCGCCACGCCAAGGATCCATTCCAGCGCCCGTTCCATGATCATGAACGCGACCCACGACAGGCCGAACGGGGTCAACAAAAACGCCAGAACCGCGAACGGGATAACCACCGACCCATGACCGGCACCGTCAGGAGGTTCGCGATCACCCCGTAGACCGCCAGGCGGTTGAAATGCGCCGCAGCAAAGGGCGCGGTGGCCCCACCGGCGACAACCGACGACACCACGAGCGCCCAGATGCCTTTGACCCAGCCCGGCCATTTGCGCATCCACGGCGCGCCCTGCAGCCCGTTGAACACCGCAACCAACGCCGTGGTGGCCGCGAACGACATCTGGAACCCTGGCGACAAAAGCGTTTCGGGCCGGTGCAACAGCACGATGATCGCGGCGATGGCGACCGAGCGCAGGGTGATCGCGCGACGGTCCAGAAGCACGGCGGTGAACATAACCGCGACCTGGATGAACGCTCGTTCCGTGGCGACATTGCCGCCCGACAAGGCGAGGTAGAACGCCCCTGCCCCCAGCGCGCCTACTGCCGCCCATTTGCGAATGGGATAGCGCAGCGCCAGCACCGGGATCAACGCAAGCCCGATGCGCAGCGCGGAATAAACGAACCCCGTCAAAAGCCCCATGTGAAGGCCTGAAATGGCCAGCAAATGCGCGATATTGCTGTCGCGCATGTCCTGCACGGGGCCTTGTTCAAGGCCCGAGCGGTCCCCGGTCAGAACCGCCGCCGCGAAGGCACCGGGTTGCCCCGGGATGGCGGCCTGCACCGCCGCCGACATCCGCATCCGCATGGAAAACAAGCGTTGATCGCCGGGCTCGGGCGGGCTCAGCAGAAGGGCGGGCACACGGGTATAGCCAACCCCGCCAAGGGATTGAAACCAGGCGTGGCGTTGAAAATCGAAGCCGCCGGGTTCGGCCGCGCCGCCGGGCGGGCCAAGGTGGCCGGTCATCATCACAACCGCCCCCGGCACCGGATCAAGATAACCTTGTTCGCCATGCAAAGACACGCGCACGCGGCGCGGCACATTGCGCACATCATCCAGACGCACCCGGTCCAGCGTCAGGCGGATCGCGTCGCTGGCGGATCGGTCGATGCCCACGATCCGCCCTTCGATCGCGCCATAATATCGAAACTCCATCACCGGGCCTGCCACCTGATGGGCGCGCAGACCGGCAATGCCCAGACCCGCCGCCACAAGCGCCAGCGCGATGCCAAGGGGGCCGAGCACCTCCGCGCGCCACAACAACAAGGCCACGCCAAGCGCGAACACGACCGCCGCCGCTCCATAGATCGCGACCCCCGGCTCGGTCGGCCACGCGAAGTAGAGGCCGACACCGACGCCCAGACATACGGACGCCCATGGCATCAGCGCCCCGCGCTGGCCTTGCTGGACCGCGTTCACCGCGCTGATCACTGCGCTGGCCTTCACCCTTGTCGCCCCTCCGCAACGGGTTTACTGACCCGCCAACCCTGCCACGACGTGGTTTAGGAATGGTTAACGGTGCCGGACCTCCGTCACCCGCTGGAAAGGTTTGTCGATGTCCCAAGAGGCTCAGATCGTCACGCGCATCGCGCCCTCGCCCACCGGCATGATGCATATCGGCACAGCGCGCACGGGGCTGTTCAACTGGCTGTTCGCGCGCGGGCACGGTGGGCAATTCCTGCTGCGGATCGAAGATACGGACCGCGAGCGCTCCACCCCCGAGGCGAAGCAGGCGATTCTGGACGGGATGGCGTGGTTGGGCCTTGATCATGATGGCGAGGCGGTCAGCCAATTCGAGCGCGCCGCGCGGCACCGCGAGGTGGCCGAACAAATGCTGGCCGATGGGACGGCCTATAAGTGTTTCTCAACCCAGGACGAAATCGCGGCCTTCCGCGACGCCGCGCGGGAAAAGGGCGAAAGCACGCTGTTCCTCAGCCCCTGGCGCGACCGCGATGACCACCCCGACGCGCCCCACGTGATCCGCCTTAAGGCGCCCCGCGACGGCACCACCGTGATCGCCGACCGGGTGCAGGGCGACGTCACGATCCAAAACGCGACGCTTGATGACATGATCCTGCTGCGCTCGGACGGCACGCCCACTTACATGCACGCCGTGGTTGTGGACGATTATGATATGGGCGTGACCCATGTGATCCGAGGGGACGACCACCTCAACAATGC
>CAZPJO010000313.1:0-3696 GCA_964586895.1 uncultured Roseicyclus sp. | reverse complement strand
CGCCTGAACGATCTGCGCCACATCGTCTACAAAAGCGCCGATGCGCCCTGGCGGCGGGTGCGCGACAATCTGGGCCTGATGATGAAAGAGGGGCTCTTGAAGGAAAACATCGACGGCGAGGCGCTGGAATGGGCGCATCGGCGGATGGCGGGACGGCCCGAGGCGCGCAAGATCCTGATGGTGATTTCCGACGGAGCGCCGGTGGATGACAGCACGCTTTCGGTGAACCCGGCCAATTACCTTGAAAAGCACCTGCGCGACGTCATCGCGATGGTCGAAAAACGCCGCGCGGTCGAGTTGCTGGCCATCGGGATCGGACATGATGTGACGCGCTATTATGAGCGCGCCGTGACGATCACGGATGCAGAGCAACTGGCCGGCGCGATCACGGAGCAATTGGCCTCGCTGTTCGACACCGCCCCGCGCGCGCGGGCCCGCGTGATGGGGATACGGCGGGCCGGTTAGGGATTGTGCCGGCTGCGCCGTCGCCGAGGCCAATTTTCCAAGGGAAAATTGTGGCGTTGCGTGTCAGACCCTGTGCACCCGATCAGCGTTTGGCGCGTTTTGAGATGTCGGAGCCTCCGGCGGAGGTTTTTTCGGCAAGATGAAGGGGCGGGCGTGGCGCCTATTGCCCCGGCGTTCGGGAGAGTTTGATGTTCCAGAGTTTCTCAGCGACGACACGGCCGGAAGATGGACCGGGGCGGTTGGCGGATTTGCGCGCGCATTTGGCGGCAGAGGGCATTGACGGGGTGTTGGTGCCACGCGCGGATGCACATCAGGGTGAATATGTTGCGGCCTGTGACGAGCGGTTGGCGTGGCTGACGGGGTTCACCGGGTCGGCAGGTTTTGCGGCCGTGTTGCCGGAGATTGCAGGTGTCTTTGTGGACGGACGCTACAGGGTGCAGGTGCGCGCCCAGGTCGCCGCCGATTTCACGCCGGTCGATTGGCCGGAGACGCGGTTGGAGGATTGGTTGATCGAGATGTGCGCGGGCGGCGGGGTGATCGGGTTCGATCCGTGGCTGCACACCGAGGCCGAGATTGCGCGCCTGAGCAAAGCGCTGCTGCCGCATCAGATCACGCTCAGCCCGCTGGCCAATGCGGTGGACGCGATCTGGACGGATCGGCCCGGGCGGCCAGAGGGGGCGGCAAGAGCTTATCCCAAAGCCTTGGCGGGCCAGAGCAGCGCCGCGAAACGCGCGGCCCTGCTTGAAGGGATGCGGGGGGATGGCGATGCGGCCGTGGTCCTGACCTTGCCGGATTCGATCAATTGGCTTTTGAACATCCGTGGGCAGGATTTGTCGCATCTTCCGGTGCTGCAATGCTTTGCGATCCTGTCGGTGGATGGTCGGGTGCAGGTGTTCTGTGACCCCGGCAAATTGGACGATGTCACGCTCGACGCGGCGGTGTCGGTCGCCGATTGGTCGGCGTTTGTGCCTGCGTTGGGCGCGCTTGAGGGGCAGGTGCGGATTGATCCCGACAGCGCCCCAAGGGCGGTCTTTGCGGCGGTCGAGGAGGCAGACCTTGCGGTGCATCGCGCGCCCGATCCGTGCCTTCTGCCGAAGGCGCGAAAAACCATGGCCGAGATTGACGCGACGACGCGGGCGCATCTGCGCGACGGAGTGGCGTTTGCGCGGTTCCTGCATTGGTTCGACGGTGCCGCAGCGGGCGGCACGTTGACCGAGATTGACGTGGCGCAGAGATTGGAGCGCTTCCGCGCAGAGACCGGGGCGCTCAGGGATCTGTCGTTCGACACGATATCGGGGGCCGGGCCGAACGGGGCCATCGTACATTACCGCGTGACCGAGGACACCAACGCGCGGCTTGTGCCCGGGCAGCTGTTCCTGATCGACAGCGGGGCGCAATACGAAGACGGGACGACCGATATCACCCGAACCTTGCCCGTGGGTGCAGTCGGTGAGGAGGAGCGGACCTGTTTCACATTGGTCCTGAAGGGGATGGTCGCGATCCACCGTGCGCGCTTTCCCAAGGGGGTGACCGGCGCGCATCTTGATGCGCTGGCGCGGGCGCCGCTTTGGGCGACGGGGCGCGATTACGATCATGGCACAGGCCACGGCGTTGGCGTGTACCTGAGTGTGCATGAGGGGCCGCAACGCCTGGCGCGCAGCGGGACAGTGCCGCTTGCGCCGGGGATGATCCTGTCGAATGAGCCCGGCTATTACCGCGAGGGGGCGTTCGGGATCCGGATCGAGAACCTGATCCATGTGGTCGAGGCCCCCGCAGGCGCGGACCCGCATCGCAAGATGTTGGCGTTCGAGACGCTGACCTATGCGCCGATTGACCGGCGGTTGATCCGGGTGGAGATGCTTGGCCCGGACGAGCGTGCGTGGGTCGATGACTACCACGCGGCGGTGCTGGCCCAGATCGGGCCGCAGCTTGTCGCGGAGGGTCATACAGAGACCGAAGGCTGGCTGCGGCGGGCCTGCGCGCCGCTTTGACGTACAGGCCTGACACGGCGGCCTGA
This sequence comes from uncultured Roseicyclus sp., assembly GCA_964586895.1. Lineage (GTDB taxonomy): Bacteria > Pseudomonadota > Alphaproteobacteria > Rhodobacterales > Rhodobacteraceae > Gymnodinialimonas. Next base: position 1,214 of record CAZPJO010000313.1, on the reverse strand, counting down.
TACGGCGGTGTCACATCGGCGGGGCACACCGGACTTGTGCACCCCCGCGACGAAGGGGTAGAAGCAGCGTTCATGATCGCTTTAGGGGAAGGATCACCATGGCAGACCATATCAGGATCAGGCCTGCAGCCGGGACATGGGTCGTGCGCGCCAGCGGGGCCGTTCTTGGTGAAAGTGCCAATGCGCTGGAACTGAGCGAAGGCACCTATCCGCCGGTGATCTATTTTCCCCGTGAAGACATCGGGATGAGCTTTCTGGAGCAGACCGCGTCGAGCACGCGTTGCCCGCACAAGGGGGCGGCGACGTATTTCACCGTGTCCGGGCCCGATGGCGAGGCCGTCGATGCGGCCTGGAGCTATGAGGCGCCGCTTGACGAGGTTGGCCAAATCGCGGGCTACATCGCATTTTATTCCGATCGCGTGGCGGTCGAGAAACTCTGAGGCTCAAGCCGAGGGTGACCGCGTGGCTTGGGCCGGGGTCGCTCAGCGCGATGTAGTTGTTCTCCGGGAGGTACGGGCCGGCGTTGGCGGTGTCGCCGATACGCGACACCTTGTTGATGAATGACGGGTCAAGCTGGCCGGCGGCGGCGCACAACGCCCGCGACACCTCGGGCGACGGCGGGAACGCAATCGCGCCCCACGGGTCGGACCCGTAGCGCACCTTGACGACGCCCTCGTGCGGCGACGGGCCGACGATCATGACCTGCGGGAACTCTAGCGGGTCGCCGACGAAGGGCACGCTCTCTAAACGCGCGCCGAGGAGCCCGATGTCCAGCCATTCGCCGGCAGGCGAGGCGATGGTTGCCGCGATGGCGTTTGGGTTCGCACCTGCCGCGGTGATGTGGAAAGACGTGTACGCCGCGTGGATCTCCGCGTGGTGCGTCCACGTGCGGACAGCGACGTCGGCGTCAGCGATCCCGAACTCTGCGGCGACGGCGGCCTTGAACGTCGCTTCCGTGAGCGACCCGTTGATCATCGCGACCACTTCGCGGACGGACGGGCCCGTGAAGCTCGCGACGATCGGCGGCGGCGGCGGCCGGCAGTGGAATTCGAAAACCGGGAGCCACAAGTTGTTCCAGTTGATGTTGCACGGACCGGTCCCCGTCGTGTACGGCGACGCGCAGTTCGACAGGCTGGCGTTGACGCGCTGGTACCCGTCGTAGCCGGTCCAATCTTGGATCCGGTCGGGGCTGAAGCCGCTGATCGGCGTGTAGT
>CAZPJO010000312.1:1218-3715 GCA_964586895.1 uncultured Roseicyclus sp. | reverse complement strand
TTCTGCGCCTCTCCTCCCCCGAAACGGGAATAGTTTAACGTTGAACAATTCCCTAGCAGCATTGCAGCGCAGAGTCTTCCCGTCAACCTGACGCAGGGGAACAGACCCGCTATGCAGGGGGCGAAATGCTGCGCGCGCGGGTCAGACCCCGCAACGGATCACCTGGCGTCGGGGCGCAACGGGGCCAGTGGCCCGCATTTGGATATGTCAGGATCTGTCGAAGATTACCCGGGCGCGCGTCGCAACCGCGCCCCTCAGGGAAGGATCAATTCATCGGGCCGCGCATAGCCCAGGACATTGCGCACGCGTTCATCCAGTAGATCCAGATCAAGATATTCGTCCGACAGACGCAGTGTCAGGATCTCCATCCTGTCCACCTGTCCTTCAAGCCGCGCCAGCTCGATCTCAAGCCGTTCGCGCTCGGCCTCCACCTGAATACGCTGAAACAGGCCGTTGTTGCCCTGCACAGCGGTGAAGGTGAAATAGATGCCCACAAAGAAAAGCACGCCCGGCACGATGGCCCGGCTCAGCGATAGGGTTCGCAACATGGTTCTGCCTCATCCGGCCCGCGCGGGGCCGCTCATGCCAGCCTCTGACGGGCCGCTTTGGTACAGATTCGCATATTCCGGGCCGCTTGGGAATCCCCTCTGTCAGATCCTTCAAATCCCGCCGGTCGTGCCCTGCCGCTCACCTCTCTCGCGCGCATGAAAAAAGGGCTGCGTCCGCCAAATGCGCACGCAGCCCTGTCTTGCAAAACGGCAAAGCCGAGGGTGTCAGGTCACCGAGGCGTTGTAGATCTCGTCGATCGTCCGGCCAATCGCGCCGTTGAACGCGTCATCGTCCTGGTTGGCGCTCAACCCTTCGGTCAGCGCGCGGCTGAAGCTTGCGATCACGCCGTGGTTCTTGGCCAGACGTCCGTTCGCCTCGTCGCGCGAATACCCGCCCGACAGCGCCACAACCCGCATCACGCGCGGATGGGCGACCAGCGGCGCGTAATGGCCCGGCGTCTCGGGCAGGGTCAGCTTCAGCATGATCTGCTTGTCGTCGGGCACCTTGTCCAACTCGGCCATGATCGCGTCCAGAAGCATCTTTTCCGCCTCGGCCTTGTCAGGTGCTGTGATTGACACTTCCGGCTCGATGATCGGCACCATGCCATGGTCGAGAACCTGCGCGCCGACTTCGAATTGCTGCGCGGCATTGGCCGCGATGCCCTTGGCATCGGCCTCGGCAATCACAGAGCGCGCCTTGGTGCCGAAAATCCCCTTGTCGGAGGCCCGTTTGAGCGTCGCGTCCAGATCGGGCATCGGTTTGAGCATCTGCACACCATCGCCCGCCGCTTCCAGCCCCTTGTCGATCTTGAGGAACGGCACAACCTGCCGGTCGGCCCACAGGAACTCGGCCGACGGGCGGCCCGCGATGTCGCGGTCCATGGTCTTCTCGAACAGGATCGCCCCGATGACCTTCTTGCCGGTGAAATCCGGCGCGCAGGCAATGCGCGAGCGCATCTGGTGGATCAGGTCAAACATCTCGTCGTCCGACCCATAAGCGTCTTCCGCGACACCATAAAGCTTCAGCGCCTTGGGCGTGGAGCCACCCGATTGGTCCAGCGCGGCAATGAAGCCCGCGCCCTGCTGCATCTGTCGTATTTGCTCTGCCGTCGCCATGGCCGGTCTCCATCCATTGGGTTTGGGTGTTCGTGTAGGCCGTGGTGCCTTGTCCAGCAATCAGGGTAGCGCTACCAGCCGCGCCGCCAATCTGGAAACAGCTTGTCCTAGTCCCGCGCCATCAATGCCGCGACACCGGGCAAGGTCTTGCCCTCCATCCATTCCAGAAACGCGCCACCCGCCGTCGAGATATAGGTGAAATCCTCCGCCACCCCCGCATGGTTGAGCGCCGCGACCGTGTCGCCGCCCCCCGCCACCGAGATCAGATCGCCCGCCGTGGTGGCAATCGCGGCCAGTTTCGCGGCGCCCACAGTGGCGGCGTCAAACGGCGCCATCTCGAACGCGCCAAGGGGGCCATTCCAGATCAAGGTTTCGCTCTCCACCAGCAGCGCATCAAACGCCGCAACACTCGCCGGGCCCGCATCCAGGATCATCGCGTCATCGGGGCAGGCGTCGGCGGGCAAGGTTTGCGAGGGCGCATGGGCCCTGAACTCTTGCGCGACGACGATGTCGACGGGCAGGTGCAAGGTGCAGCCGGTGGTCCCGGCCTTGGCCATAATCGCGCGCGCAGTGTCGGCAAGGTCATGCTCGCAAAGCGATTTTCCAACCGACTTGCCCTGCGCTGCAAGGAATGTGTTGGCCATCCCCCCCCCGATCACAAGGTGGTCGACCTTCTCGATCAGGTTGCTCAGCAGGTCCAGCTTCGACGACACTTTCGCACCCCCGACCACGGCCGTCACGGGCCGCACGGGCGTGCCCAACGCCTGTTCCAACGCGCCCAATTCCTCGGCCATCAACCGGCCCGCGCAATTGGGCAACAAACGTGCCACCCC
>CAZPJO010000312.1:0-1208 GCA_964586895.1 uncultured Roseicyclus sp. | reverse complement strand
AGGCATGCGCGCGGTGCGCGGCCGAAAACGCATCGTTGCAATAGACGTCCCCAAGCGAGGCCAGAAACCCCGCCATTTGCGGATCATTGGCCTCTTCCATCGGCGAAAACCGCGTGTTCTCGATCAGGACCGGGCCCTCTGCCGCCTCCAGCGCCGCACGGTCGGGCCGCTCGATGAACGTCACGCTTTGACCCAATGCGGCCTCCAGCGCGGGCAGGGTGATCCGCAGGCTCATCTCGGGCACATATTCCCCCTTGGGCCGCCCGAAATGGGCCAGCATCACCGGAGTGCCGCCCTTGGCGAGAATGTCCCGGATGGTCGGAACAATCCGCTCGATCCGCGTGGCATCGGTGACCTTGCCCCCTTCGACCGGCACGTTGATATCAACGCGGGTCAGCACGATCTTGCCCGCAAGGTCCATGTCGTCGAGGGTGTTCCAGCTCATGTCGAGGCTCCGGTGAGAAATGTGGACGTCGTGCCATAGACCGCCCCCGCGCCAAAAGAGTTTTATGCCTCGGGCGGTGGTTTTTTTGGCAATATGAAACACGCCCGCAGACCGGACCATGCGACTGCGAGGAGAGCCGCAGGCTCGAGGAGGGCGCGCATGCGCCGGGGTGGCGGTTGCGAGGAGAGCCGCAGGCTCGAGGAGCGCGCGCGCATGCGCCGGGGAGGCGACTGCGAGGAGAGCCGCAGGCTCGAGGAGCGCGTGCGGAGAAAAGGCGGCGGGGGCGGGCGCAAAATTTAGACAAATGCGCCGCGCCCGGTGCCGTCGTTCAGATCAGCTTACCCATCGCCACGGCCGTATCCGACATCCGGTTGGAGAAACCCCATTCGTTGTCGTACCAGCTCAGGATGCGCACCATGTTGCCATCCAGCACCTTGGTCTGATCCAGGTGGAAGATCGACGAATGCGGGTCGTGGTTGAAATCCTGGCTGACCAGCGGCTCGTCGGTGTAGCCAAGCACGCCCTTCAGCGGGCCATCGGCGGCGGCGATGATCGCGGCGTTGATCTCTTCGACGCTGGTGGTGCGCGTGGCCTCAAACGTCAGATCCACCACCGACACATTCGGCGTCGGCACCCGGATCGCCACGCCGTCCAGCTTCCCGTTCAACTCCGGCAGCACCAGGCCCACGGCCTTTGCGGCCCCCGTCGAGGTCGGGATCATGCTCATCGCGGCGGCGCGCGCGCGGTAAAGGTCCTTGTGCAT
>CAZPJO010000311.1:0-3725 GCA_964586895.1 uncultured Roseicyclus sp. | reverse complement strand
CATTAACCGTGAAGGGTTCGCATTGACGGATGCCCCGACCTTTCGGACCGTGCTTGGCATCGCCTGGCCGCTCACGCTCAAAGCGTTGATGTTGCATGGCATTATTGTCATCGATGCCTATCTGATTGCAGCCTTGGGTGAAGCCGCTCTCGCCGCGATGGGCCTTGCCTCCGCCATCGCCGGGCTGCTGCTTGGTATCTTGTTTGCATTCTCCAACGCCACACAGATCCGCGTTGCGCAAAGTTTTGGCGCGTCGGGCGCGCTTGGGCTCAAGACTGCGTTCTATTGCGGGCTGATCATCAACCTTGTGGCCGTGTTGGTCGGTGTGGGGCTTGTGGCGGTGTTCGGCGGCGGTCTCGTCGAGTGGGTCGCGCATACCCCCGAGATCGCGGAGCAGGCGATGGCCTATCTCAAGGTCTTCATGCTTGTCGTGTTCGCAGAGGCCGTGGGGCAATGCCTTGGCAGCCATTTCAACGGCTGCGGCAAAACCAAGGTGACATTCCTGAGCTACTTGATTGCCTTGCCGATCAACGTCTTCGTCAGCTTGGCCCTGATCCACGGCCTCTACGGCGCGCCGGAACTTGGCGTGGCGGGCGCGGCCTGGGGCAGTGCCGTGGCCTCGCTCACGCGCGTGGCCTACCTTGGGATCCAGTTTCAGCGGCAGCACGGCATGTTCCGCGATGTCGCGGGGTGGGCGCGGGGCAGCCTTGCGTATTCGCTGCGCCGGCACCTGGCGTTTTCGTGGCCCATCGCGGCGACATTCCTGAGCGGGACGATCGGCACCCAGGTCTGCGTCCTGATCTATGCCCGGATGAGCGTCAACGATTTCGCGGCGATCACCTTGGTCATGCCATGGGTTATGGTCGCGGGCACGCTTGGAATGGCCTGGGCACAAGCCACCGGGATCGTTGTCGCGCAACAACTGGGGGCCGGGGCGGGCGAAAATACGCTTGATAGGTTCCTGAGCGTTGCCTGGCGTGCGGCCTTCGTCGCGGCAGGCCTGGTTGCGGTGATCCACATGGGCCTGTGCGTGGCATCGCCGTGGATCTACGCCGGGTTGGAGGCCGATACGCTTCTGGCGTTCTGGTGGTTCTGGCCAACGCTGCTTTTGCTGCCGTTCCCCAAAGGATCCAACGCCATCTGTGGTCAAACACTGCGCGCGTCGGGCGATACGCTGGCGGTGATGAATATCTTCATCGCGGGCCAATGGTTGTTCAAGGTGCCGATGACCGCACTTCTGGTGCTGGTGTTCGAGGTGCCGGTGGCATGGGTTTTTGCCCTGTTCCTTGCGGAAGAGCTGGTCAAGTTTCCGATGTTCCACCTGCGCCTGTGGAAGGGCACATGGAAGCACGCGCGTGTGACCGAAGTCTAGGTCTCGAAGTAGTCCGGATTATTGCGGAAGATCGTCTCAATCGTTTCATCAAGCCTGGACAGGTGCACCATCCCGGCCGCAACGGCCGCCTCCGCATCCGCGGCCTTGATCCCGTCGGCAATCGCCTGATGATCCTCAAGCAGAAGCGGCATCCGATCTTCTTTCGACAGGCTCAGCATGCAAAGCCGATCCACGTTCGCCTTTTCGAACGAGATCACTTCAAACGCGAAATCGACCTTGGCGATCTTGCACAGGATCTTGTGGAATTCGTAATCAAGCTTGCTGAACGCTTCATAATCCCCGGCGGCGACGACGGGGGCCTGTTGCGCCAGACTTAGATCAAGCGCCGCAGTATCGGCTTCGCGCGCTTCCCGCGCGGCCCGGCGCAAGACCTCTGCTTCGACGCTTGAGCGCACGAACCGCGATTTGGTGATTTCGCGCAACGAGAACCGCTTCACCTCCGTCGCCTTTTGCGGCTGGATCAGCAGCAGGTCGAGGTTTTCCAAACGGCTGAAGGCATCGCGGACCGGCTGGCGCGACACGCCGAATTGCGCCGCGATTTCAGCTTCGGAGATTTTGTCACCGGGCAACAGCTCCAGCGTGACGATTGAGTTGTGGAGATGATCGAACACGACGTCGACACTTGTACGGCGATCTCTGGTGCGGACGGCATTGGGCATCTCGGTCTTCTCCTGTGTGAACCCGCATAATGGGCGAGCAGGGCATTTGCCAGCCTGCTGTCATGTAGGCCCATGCAATTGGGCTAAATTGCCTACCATCTGGGCACTTTGCGCACATAATCGGGGATGTACTTGAGCATTTCGTCGGTATCATCGCGATCCTGAACCATCGCGCGGTTGTAAAGATCATGCAGCTCGGCCACGGCGGCGTGGTCCAATTCGACCCCAAGACCGGGGCCTTCGGGCACCTGGAGGGTGCCATTTTTGAACGTCGGCCGCCCGCCCTTGATAATCTCTTTGGTGGACCAGGGATAATGCGTGTCGCAATCATATGTCAGGTTGGGCGTCGCGGCGGCCACATGGCACATGGCCGCCAATGAGATGCCCAGATGCGAGTTTGAATGCATCGACACCCCAAGCCCCGCCGCACGGCACATTTCGCCCAGATGCACCGCGCCGGTGGCTCCGCGCCAGTAATGGTGGTCTGACAGGACGATCTGGACGGCGTCTTTCTTGACGGCCTCGATGATCTGTTCGAACTCGACCACGACAAGGTTGGTTGCCAACGGCATATCGGTTTGGGCCGACAGTGCGGCCATCGCATCCATGCCGCGCACCGGGTCTTCGAGATATTCGAGCACGCCGCCTTGCGTGCCGCCGAGTTGGTCGATGACTTTGAGCGTCGTCTCGATGGTCCAGCCGCCCATCGGATCGATGCGCAACCCGTCATGGGGAAACGCCTCGCGCAGTTTGAGAAGGGTTTCGACCTCCAGATCCGGGTGCAACACGCCGCCCTTGAGCTTCCATGATTTGAACCCGTATTCTCCGGCGAATTCCCGGGCCTGCGCCACAAGGGTGTCGGGGGTCATGACCTCGCCCATGATGTCGGGGCCGAAGGTCATATCCTGCTTGGCAAACTTGTAGAAGAGATAGCCCCCGAACGGGATCGTCTTGCGCACCGCTCCGCCCAGAAGGTCATAAAGCGGGCGCCCGACCTCTTTGCCGCGAATGTCCAGAAGCGCGATTTCAAAGGCGGAATAGACCACGTCGACCACTTTGTGATCGGCCAGTGCCGTAGGGGCATTAACGCCGCCGGCATCGGGAAGCGCCTGTTCCACACGGCGCCGCAGATCGCGCAGGTCATAGGGATCGAGCCCGTCAAGGGTTGGGGCCACCGCCTGCAAACCGGTGAGCGTGCGTTTCGCACCATAGGCCTCGCCCAACCCCACAAGGCCCGTGTCGGTTTTCACCTCGATCACCGCGCGCAGGAACACCGAAGGATGCACGCCCTTGGTGTTGGCCAGGGGCACGTCCGGAATCGCGATAGGGGTGACGATAACGTCGGTAATTCTCATGCGAGGGCTCCTCGGATCGCTCATCCTAGGCTGGCAAAATCGAAAAAATCAATACTAGTATTCTAGATTGGGGAAACTAGTATACCTGTTACTTGGGGGCGAATCGTCCGCATCGGCGGCATTCGCGCCCCAATAGCTTCGGGAGGGACCATGGCAGGCGTAGTCCTCGACAATATCGTGAAGGCCTATGGTGCCGTGCAGGTTGTGCATGGCATCGATCTTGAAGTGCAGGAAAAGGAATTCGTGGTTCTGGTCGGCCCGTCGGGCTGCGGCAAATCCACGACGCTGCGCATGATCGCGGGCCTCGAAGAGATTTCG
>CAZPJO010000310.1:0-3736 GCA_964586895.1 uncultured Roseicyclus sp. | reverse complement strand
AAAAAAAAAAAAAAAAAAAAAAAAAAAAAAAAAAAAAAAAAAATTTTTTTTTTTTATAATGTTCATTTTTTTTTGGTGGGCCCCCCCGGGCCCCCACGGGGCCCCCGCCCGGGGCGTCAAGAAGGCTTTGACCTGCTCGTAGGTTTCGACGCAGGCGAGGCGGTCGCCGCCAAGCGGTTGCTGGGCTTGAGCGGCGGCGTCGCAGGTGTAATAGGCCAGCAGGAGGGCCAGGAATTCGCCCATGGGCAGGCTCCTTTCGCGCATAGCAGAGGCCATCGCGCAGGGTCAGGTCAAGCGCGCGGGGATCACGATGGGGCGAGCGAGGTCAGCGGATCACGGCCCCGGCGAGGCCGCGCGCGTGGGCCATGGCCTCGTCCCGCATCCCATCGACCAGATCGGGATTGCCCTGTTGCCAGGCGATGAAGCCGCGATAGCCGTCGAGCATCTGCGCGTGGCGTTCCAGCGTGCCCATGGGCGCAAGGTCGAAGGGCGCGAACCAGGCTTTGACGGCATCATAGGTGGCCATGCAATCGTGCACCTCGGCGCCCGACATGGGGCGGATCAGGGCGGTGGCATCGCACAGGTAGTAAAGGGCCAGCAGATCGAGGAATTCGGGCATAAGGGCGCCTCCTTTTCCAGGTGTGGAGCAAGGGGAGGCGACACAGGGAGAAGAGGGCGCTGGCCGGGAGGAGGCCCGCGCGATCCGCACGATCCGTCACCTCCCGTTGTTGATGCGGCCCACGATACCCGGTCAGGGTAAAAGCGCCGTTAACCGCAAAACGATATGTGCTCCCGCGCCAATCGGGGGCGCGGGCGACGTGTGGTGAGGCGCGGTTTCGGCGCGTCAGACTTTCTGCAACTCGACCGCCGAGGAGCGGCCATCGCGGCCCTCGCGGAGTTCGTAGCTGAGCTTGGTGTTGTCGGGCAGATCGGTCATGCCTGCGCGTTCCACGGCCGAGATGTGCACGAACACATCCGAGCCGCCGTCGTCAGGTGCGATGAAGCCGAAGCCCTTGGTGGTGTTGAACCATTTCACAGTTCCGGTTGGCATTTTTCCCGTGTCTCTCTTTAGCGATGTGGTCCCGCCCACAAGCGGTGCGGCGGTGCGGTGCGGCCCCGGACCGGCCCCTTTCGCATCGGAAAGGACGCCGCTATCGTGACCCTCACGTCAGAAATGATGGGGCGTTTCGTGATGAAAACAAGGGGTGACGGGGGGGCTTGGGCCGATCTGGCGTGAGTCTGCCTATGGATTGGGCGGAGGTTAATATTTGCGCATTTATGGATTGAAGGCCTGTGACACGTGCCGAAAGGCGGTCAAGGCGCTGGACGGGGCGGAATTGGTGGACGTGCGCGCCGAGCCGTTGGAGGCCGCACAGATCGCGCGGTTTCTGGACGCGTTCGGGGCGGCGTTGGTCAACACGCGGTCCACGACGTGGCGGGGTTTGTCGGAGGCCGAGCGGGCGGGGACGCCGGAAGATTTGCTGGCGGCGCACCCGGCATTGATGAAGCGCCCGGTGATCGAGGACGATGCGGGGGGCTTGCATTTGGGGTGGAGCAAGGAGGTTCAGGCGGCGTTGGGCGTTTGAGGGGAAGGCGCGTCCGGTTTTCCCCGTAACGGGGGTTGGGGCGGGGTTTTGCGGCCCCCATGTCGAGGGGAGCAGCAGCAAAATCGGAGTGTCAGATGCGCAACGCGGCCCTTGTGCTTGGTTTGATCGGTGGGATCCTTGCGATGATCGTGGGCTTTTTCGTCTACGGTTATACGGTGTTCATCGATTGGTTCGGGGAGATCCCGGATCTGGCGTCGCAGGTGGACAACCCCGAGCTGTACCGGACGATGGCGTTCGTGTCGCCGATCCTGGCGATTGCGGGCGGTGCCATGGCGCGATCGCGGGCGCTGTGGGGGGGTGTGTTGATGGTGCTGGCGGCGCTGGGGATGTTGTATGCGTTCGGGTTTGGCGTGTTTACCATGTTCCCGATTGCGTTTTGCGGCATTGGCGGTGTGCTGGCCCTGGCGGCCGGGCGGCCCGATGAGGAGCACGCGCATTTTTGAGGATGCGGATGGCGGATGGCCTTAGCGGATCGGGCGGAAGACGCGGGTTTCTTCGCAGTGCCAGCCGAGCGAGGATTGGGCGATGAGGGCGTCGCCTGTGTCCGTTTCGGAGGCGGTTTCCGGGCTCAGGCGGATCGGCAGGCCGTCGAGGGTCAGAGTCGCGGGGCGGTCCAGTTCGATTTCGATGTAGACGATCCCATCCTCGGGGCAGACCGAGCGGATCATGCAGCCGTCGTAGAGCGCACGTGCAGGCAGGGTCTCGGGGCTGCCTTGCATGGGATGCAGGGGCAGATCGGGCGAGACCAGAAGCGTCGTGCCGTTGGACAGGCCGGTGAACGGGTCGACCTCGATCCGGATCGGGGCGAGATTGCGGTTCAGAACGAGATCATTGTGGGAAAAGACGCGGCGCGTGATGCGGGTGATGCGAACGGGTGGCCCGTCCGTTGCGGTGACGTGATCACCGATGGCAAGCGCACCTGCGGGGACCGGCCCGGCGGGGGTCGGCACGGGCGTCTCGGCGCAGATTGCGCGCAACGCGGGCGCGGGCTTGCGAGGTGTGGCGGTGCGGCGGGTGCCGGATTGGGGCGCGTCCTGCGGATGCTGGAACGGTCCGAATGCGTGCACATTGTTCAAACGTTGATACATACTGGTTACCTGCTCGAGCCAATTACTTTGGCCTACGAGACAAGGTCTAGCCGTGTGGCGCGGCAATAAACCGACGGGTTTTAGGCAATTTCGGGGTGTCTTTTTGCCGAATGCGGTATTTGGCGGGGATCCGGCACGGGCGGATCGGTGACGTCCGGGCGGCATGCGGACCGGGTTCAGAACGGGATGTCGTCCAGAGGATCGGAGGGCCCGCCGGGCAGGGGGCCGGGATCATCGGGATCGAGCATGCGGGCGGTGATGCGGGGCGCGTCGCGGCAGATCACGTCGATCACCGCGTCGAGCGTGACCAATGCGAAATGTTCCAGCGGGTAGCCGGCCGCATCGGCGGCAAAGGTGGAGGCGGCGATGTAATCGAGAAAGGCGGATTGATCGTAGTGGCGCAGCTTGAGGGAAAAATCTTCGTCCCGGTCGGGGATCACATAGCTTTCGTCGCGCCACGCATAGGCGACGCAGGGGGTGAAGCGAACGGTGTAGCGCAGGCTGCCGGGGCCGGTTTCGATGGCGCGCACCGGGCCCAGAATGCGGTCGATTTCGGCGTCGCCGGTGCCTGCGGCAACCTCGCGGTCAGAGACATCGGCCCCGTCCACTTGGATGGACAGGGCACCTTCGTCGAGCCCGTGTGCGGGCCCGGCCTGCAACCCGTGGAAACCGAGATAGCGTTCCGCGTTCAGAAGGCCGGTGGCATCGTCGAAGTTCATTCTGCGGCGATGGCCTGCTGATCGGGCGGAATGGCCTCAGTGGAAAGCGATTGGACCACATCTTCGAGCGCCACGACGGAGGTGTGTTTTTCGCCCAGGCGGCGCAGGGTGACGGTGCGGTTTTCGACCTCTTGCTTGCCGATGGCCAGGATCGCGGGGACCTTGCCGACGGAATGTTCGCGCACCTTGAAGTTGATCTTCTCGTTGCGGATGTCGGCTTCGGCCCGGACACCGGCGGCCTTGAGGGCTGCGACGACCTCGTGCACGAAATCGTCGGCGTCGGACACGATGGAGGCCACGACGACCTGCCGGGGTGCAAGCC
>CAZPJO010000309.1:3527-3737 GCA_964586895.1 uncultured Roseicyclus sp. | reverse complement strand
CTGCACCGCGAGCGCCGCCACGAACAGGCCCACGGCCAACTCGATCACCGGCTGCACCCGCGCCAGCGTCGCGCTTTCGGCCAGCCCCGCCAGCACGCCGCGCCGCAATCCCACCGCCGCCACGGCCACCGCCACCGTCACCGACGCGGTGCCAAGCGCCAACGCGATCGTGCCCGCCACCCCGGCCCAGACCACGCCAAGCTCCGCGGT
>CAZPJO010000309.1:310-3517 GCA_964586895.1 uncultured Roseicyclus sp. | reverse complement strand
CGCCGTCAGGATCAACACAAACAACGCCCCCGTGCAGGGCCGGATCGCAACGGCGGCAATCAGCGCCAGAACCTCGCGCGCACTGGCCGCCTTGGCCAGCGCATCGGGGTCGGGACCATGCGCATGCCCGCAGGTGGAACACGCATGGCCGTCGCCGGTATGCGCGTGATCATGGCTATGCCCCGTTGCCCGCCGCATCCGCCAAAGCCCCCGCGCGCCGCGAAACGCCAGCCACAGGCCGACCAACGCGATCGCCGCAAAACTCAGCGGCGCAAACAACCGATCCGCCATGTCGGTCATCTGCTCCCGGCCCCAGCCGACCACCCACAATCCAACGCCCACCAACACAATCGCCGTCGCCCCCTGCGCCAGCGACGAGGCCAGCGCCACCGCCGACAATCGCCACGCCCCCACCGCGCGTGCCGCACCGTAGCCACCGATCAACAGCTTGCCATGACCCGGCCCGGCCGCGTGGAAAAACCCGTAGCCAAAGCAGATCGACATCAATCCGAACACGGCCGCGGGCTCTCCGGCGCGCAATCGCCGCAACGCACCCGCCATTGCCTCCTGCGCGCTGCGTTGTCCGTCAAGCGCCCAGGCCGTGATCACCCGGTCGCCGCCCGACACCCATGCCCATAGCCCCAAAGCCAACACAGCCACCGCAAACGCGGCGATCATCCATCGCATGTGAACGCCACCCTGTCCGCGAAATGGCTGCCGACGGGCGGGAAATTATCCTCCGCCGCGACCGCGCCGCCGATGTCCTGCAACGCGGCTTCCAGGACCGCATAGGCGGCGTCGAGATCCGCGCGGATCAAGTCGGCGCGGCATTCTGCGCCCGCGACCGCCATCTCGCCGATCATCTCGAAGGCGATGTAGAATTCCGGGTCATAGATCTGCGCCACAAGGTCGTCCGCCCCGCCCGGATCGATCACCGGGCGGCGATGGGTCGTGCGCATCTGCCCCTCGGCCACCAACTCCATCGACACCGCCTCAGGCGCACCAATAGAAAGCATCTGCCCCTCCCGGCGCAGCACCAGCCCGCCCTCGAACCCGCCGTTCCAATTCAGGTCGAAGCCCAGATGCTCGGCAACCTCGGCCTCGGTCAGCGCCAGGTCGAAATCGGGGTCGAGCCCGTAATCCTCCAGCAGGATCAAGGAATAAAGCCCGTCGTAAAGCCACGTCACCTCCACCGCCGTCACCCGCCCCTCTTCCATGATCAGGCGCAGGCCCGCATCGATGAAGATATGCGGATGCGCGGGGGCCATGCCGGGCCAAAATGCTGCGGCGCAGGCCACCGGCAAAAGACGCGGTCGACAACGGTGCCAAATGGCGAACAAGACACCGGAGATGAAACGGGGGCAACGCATGGGCCCCTGTATCCGTCAGGCCCGCCGGGGGGGCAAGACCACCCCGCACATATCCCGCGCGCATCGGCGAGCCTTGGCCGGTTCAATTGTTCACAATTTGGCGGGGGATTGTCCCCAAAGCCCGCCCAATCCGCCACATTGTCGCCGGGTTCTTGGCAGATAACCGCCGGGTGGATTGTATTGAAAAGAGTAGCTCAGTGACCCCTTCTGCCCCCATATCCCGGTTTTTGCGCGCCGAAAGCGGCGCCATCACGGTCGATTGGACCGTCCTTGCCGCCGCGATGACGGCCATGTGCCTCGCCACCGCCGCGCTGATGAATGACAATTTCCTGACGTTGTCCGGCATGATGGATGCCGAGCTGCGCGATCGGCAGATGCAGGATGACTGGGTCGAATACTACGCCAGCCGTTTTGAGCCCGCGCTGGAATCCGGCTACCTCACCGAGGATCAGGCGCAGGCCATCCATGACCTTGCCGCCAGCATGTCGACCAACAACCTGCGGGATCAACTGGAACAAGGCATCCGGGCGCTGGAAGAGGGAACAATTACCACCGACGAACTGGTCGAGCTTGTGGGCATCGCCTCCGTCGCCGAACAGCTTAACCTCGTGGATGAAGCCACGATGGACCAATATTTCGGCTTCAGTGGTGGCGAGCCATCCTACATGAATTCCGACGCGGCCCCGACCGCCAACGCAGGCACCTATCAAGGCGTCGCGCAGGGCGGCACGCAAACCGCAGGCTCCGAAGGGGGCGGCTCAGGCGGGGAGGCAAGCGGGACCTGATCCGGTCCGGCCTGACACACACGCCCATGCAACATCGCCCCTCGCCCATCCGTCGCACATTCTCGCACCCCATGGCCGCGTGCCACGCCACACTGGCCCCAAAGGAACGCATATCGATGACCGGTCCTGCTTCGCATCCCTCCGCTTCCGTCGCTCCGCTTGCCCGTTTCGCAGCCGATGAATGCGGCGCGATCAGCGTTGACTGGACCATGATCTCCGCCGCCGCCGTCGGCCTGGCGCTTGCGACGGCTGCTTTCTTCACCGATATCAACGCCTTCCTCGCCACCAACATGAACAACGAGCTTGAGGGCAATGACCTTTCCGACGGTGCTCCCAACTATAACCCTGCCGACGGTGTTCCTGCGTTTGTGTCCGAGAATTTCGAACCCCTCATCGACGATGGTCTCATCACACCCGAAGCCGCCCAGGAGCTATATGACGACGCCCATGAGATGATGAATTACGAGATTATCACCACCCTCGAACAGGGCATCGCACAACTCGAAGCGGGCACGATCACCGAGCAGGAGCTTGAAGAACTGGTCGCCGTCGCCACCGTCGCGGACGAACGTGACCTCGCGACCGAAGACACCCTCGACTATTATTTCGGCTTCGGAGATTCTGAGCCGCTATACGCCAGCGGTGGCACCACGCAGGTCGCCACCCAGTAATACCACGCGCCGACAAAAAACACGCGCGGCGCCACATTCACGCAATCTTTCAATGCCCTGCGCCTGCGCCCTGCCCACAGCCTTGGGCCGTGCCGGTACGCCCGCGCCAAATCGCGCCCGCGCACCTTTTCCCCCTCCCCCAAACCTGCCATTATTGCTCAAAGCGCACACAACATAGAGCAGAGCCATGGCAGACGACCTCCTTTCGGGGCAGCCCGACGCATCCGCCTACGACGCCTCCTCCATCGAGGTGCTCGAAGGGCTGGAACCCGTTCGCAAACGCCCCGGCATGTATATCGGCGGCACCGATGATCGCGCGCTGCATCACCTTGTGGCCGAGGTGCTCGACAATTCCATGGACGAGGCCGTCGCGGGCCACGC
>CAZPJO010000309.1:0-300 GCA_964586895.1 uncultured Roseicyclus sp. | reverse complement strand
CTGCATGCGGGCGGCAAATTCTCGGGCAAGGCCTACCAGACGTCGGGCGGGTTGCACGGCGTCGGCGTCTCGGTCGTGAACGCGCTGTCGGATCACGTCCGCGTCGAAGTCGCCCGCAATCGCGCGCTTTTTGCCCAGACCTTTTCGCGCGGCATCCCGCAAGGCCCCGTTCAATCGCTCGGCACCACCCCGAACCGGCGCGGCACCGCGCTCACCTTCCATGCCGACGAAGACATCTTCGGCTCGCACCGCTTCAAACCCGCGCGCCTGCACAAGATGGTCCGCTCCAAGGCCTACCTC
>CAZPJO010000308.1:0-3747 GCA_964586895.1 uncultured Roseicyclus sp. | reverse complement strand
CCATGATGTCTTCCATCAGGGGGCCGGAGGCCGGCATGCCGGTGCACCTGAGGGTCCAGCCGTCTTTTGTGCGTGCTCGGCGGACGACGAGGTCGTTCTGGACGCGGACGTGGTGGCGGGGGCGGTCTTTTTTGTATTGGAGTTTCTCGCCTTTGGCCTCGGCTTCGGCGTCGTCCATGATGGCCGTGAGGAGGCTCCATTGGGTTGCCGGGGATGTGTCGGACGATTCTTGTAGGGCGACCAGCATGGTGTCTCCCATGCCCGCACGCAGGTTGGTGGCGAGGCGGGTGAGTTGGCGTTGGGACAGCGCGCGGGGGTCGGTGAGGGCGTGGTCGCCGAAATGCTGGACGACCTCCGTGACGGCACGAAGGCGGGACGCGCGATTGCGGTCATAGGTCGGGAACAGGCGGGGCAGCGCGTCGTCGATGGTGGTGAAGAGGCCTGCGTCGATGGCGGTGAGGACGATTTTGGCGCGCTCCCACGGGGTGATGTCGGCGCGGATTTCGTTTTCCTCGATCATGGCGGCCATGGCGGAGGCGCCGTCAGCGGGGGTGCGGAGGAAGGCGGGGATGGTGTCGAGCCCGAGGTCGCGATGCGCAGAGAGGCGGCGGAAGCCGGAGATCAGGCCATAGGCATGGCCGGTGTCCCCGTTGGCGGCGAAGACCTCGATCGGCATGCGCAGGCCATGGGCGGCGATTGAGAGGGTGAGGTCGGAGAGGTCGGTCGTGTCGAGTTCGGTGCGGTCGCGCGGGAGGGCGGCTTCGTCGATCTCGGAGAGGGGGATGTGGTGGATGGTGTGGGGGGGTTGGGTCATGGGAGCCGATCCTTTTGCAACGGGGCAGGAAGGATCGGCTGGTTTGGTAAGCGTTTGGTTAACGACGCGGGTGTTGGGTCAGAGCGCGTTGAGCAGCGCGGTGGTGGGCCAGGCGTCGGCGGGCAGGCCCAGGCGTTGCTGTTCGGCGCGGACGGCGGCCCGGGTGCCCGCGCCGAGGATGCCGTCGATGTCGCCCACGTCATGGCCACGGGCGGCAAGCGCGGTTTGCAGGCGGCGCATCTGGTCACCGTTGAGGCCCGGTTCGGGGTTGCGGGCGTCGAACACGGGCGCGCCTTCGAGGCGGGTGGCGAAATAGGCGGCGGTCATGACGTAGGTGAAGGATTGGTTCCATTCGAACAGGACGGAGAAGTTCGGGTAGGCGATGAAGGCGGGGCCGTTGCGGCCCTGGGGGATGATGATGGAGGCCTGGGTGGAGGACATCGGCAGCGCGCCGCCCGCGCGGGCCTGCACGCCGTCGGCTTCCCATTCGGCGACGGAGCGGGTGGTGTGGATGCCGGTTTGGTACCAGTCGAGATCGGCGGGAAGGGTGACTTCGACGAGCCAGGGTTCATTGGGGCGCCAGCCGAGCGACGACAGGATATTGGCGCCGGACATGAGCGCGTCGGGGGCGGAGGTTTGCAGGTAGACATGGCCGTCGCCGTCGCCGTCGATGCCGAAGTTCACGATGTCTTCGGGGAGCATCTGGACCATGCCGATTTCACCGGCCCAGGCGCCCTGGGTGTTGACGGGGTCGAAATCGCCCATCTCGAACAGCTCCAGCGCGCCGAAGACCTCGGGGCGGAACAGCTCGGGGCGGCGGCAATCGTAGGCGAGGGTCACGAGGCTATCGAGTGTGTTGTAGTCGCCCTGGAACGCGCCGTAATCGGTCTCGAACGCCCAGAAGGCCAGCAGGATCCCTTCGGCGACGCCGAAACGGTTCTCGATCTCGGCGAAGGTGGCGGCCTGGGCGGCGGCGTTGCGGCGACCGTTGTCCATGCGCCCTTGCGAGATCAGGCGGCGGGCGAAATCGGTGAACGGAACCTGAAAGATGCCCTGCCTGCGGTCGGCATCGAGCGCGCGTTGGTAGAAGGAGGCGTGGCGGAAGAAGGCGTCGATGCTTTCCGCGCTGTGGCCGCGTTCGGCAGCCTCGGCCCGGAGGCCCTGGACGAATTGACCGAAATCACCGCCGCATTGTTGGGCGGTGGCACTGGTGCCGAGGGTGAGGGCGAGAGCGAGCGGAGCAAGGAAACGGCGCATGTGAAAGGACCCTGTTGGTGAAGCGTTTGGGCGAAAGATACAGGGTGGGGGATGTGAGGCAAGTGGGGCCGCGCGGTTGGGGCGGTCGGGCGGGCAGACTGGTGCAGTTCTGTCTTGTCCTGTTGCACAGCGTTGCGCACAGTAGAGCTCGGATGAGGAGTGCGCCATGACACCCAAGACCGCAGACACCGCCCCGACACATACGCCAAGCACGATCAGCCCAAGGGTCAACAAAGTGACGGCGGATGATATCCGCGCCGCCTTGCAGGCCGGGTTTTCCGACTTTCTGGCGCGCCCGGTCATGAGCGGATTTTTCGGCCTGTTCTATGCCGTTTTCGGGATTGTGCTGGTTTGGTGTCTGGCGTGGCTTGGCCAGATCTGGATGATCATTCCCGCCATCGTCGCCTTTCCGCTGGTGGCGCCGTTCGCCGCCGCCGGGCTTTACGAGATGTCGCGCCGGTTGGAGGCGGGGGAGGATTTCGGGTGGTCCGATATCCTTGGCGTCATGGCCACGCAGCGCAAACGCGAGATGGGTTGGATGGCGTTTGTGACCCTGATGGTGTTGTGGGTTTGGGTGTATCAGGTGCGCCTGTGGCTGGCGATTATTCTACAGGATTCATCCTTTTCGGATATCGGCGGGTTCATGGCGGTGGTGTTTTCCACGCCCGCGGGATGGACGTTTCTTGCCATCGGCACGCTTGCCGGTGCGGTGTTGTCGGGCGTTTTATTCACATTGACGGTGGTGGCGATGCCAATGCTGCTTGAGCGGGAGATCAATTTCGTCTCTGCCATGGTGACCTCCGTGCGCGTGGTGCGCGAAAACCCGTTGGTGATGCTGACCTGGGCGGCGATCATCTCGGTCACGATGGTGATCTCGTTGCTGCCCGGGTTTCTGGGCCTGATCTTCACGTTGCCGATCCTTGGGCACACGACGTGGCATTTGTATCAACGCGCGGTGGAGCCAGTGGAGCCGATGGAGCCGGTGGACGGGTGATCGGGTCGGCCCGGTCGCGCGATCGGTTTTGACGCCTTGGCGGGGTGGAGGGGGCGGGATGCCTCCCCTTACGGTGGCGCTTGGCATCTGAGGTCAGACGCCTCCCCTTACGGTGGCAAAGCCACCTATCGGGCAATGGGCGGGAGGTTTTTTTGGCAAGATGAAAGGGGCAGTCAGCGCGTGGATCGGCGGCGGGGCGTGAGGCGGCGCGGGCCGGGCGGCTTGTGTCACGCGTCGGGCCAGTCTTTCCAGATATGGCGCTTGTTTTGGTAGTTTGGGGGGCGGAAGGCGTCGGGGATAAGGCAGAGGCAGCCGAGGACCCAATATGAGAGGGCGAGGCCGCTGGCGCCGAAAATGAACGTCATTGCGCCATGGGAGAATACTGTTTCGCCCTCGGTTGACAGGAAGCTTGGGATGTAGCCGCCATATAGCAGCCCCAGAAGGCCGGACTCATACAACATGGCGAAGACGAGCCAGCCAAAGAGCATGGGAACAAACATGTAGTACACACAGATCACAAGCTGCCTTGCGTGGGGGTTCGGGCGTGTGAAGCGATGGGCGAAGCGGTCCGAGCGTCGCTCGACGAAGCGAAAATACCACGTGAAGGCGCGCAGGAGTTTCATGGGGCCTGCTTAGGCAGGCGTTTGGACGAAAGTTTGGCGTTTTGGGGTAAGGTTTGGGT
>CAZPJO010000307.1:1130-3794 GCA_964586895.1 uncultured Roseicyclus sp. | reverse complement strand
AATCTGGAACGCCAGGCCAATGGCCCGCGCATAGGCGCGCAGCGGCGCGGGATCAGCACCGCCAAGGATCGCCCCCGCATGGGCTGGCCATTCGATCAGCCGCCCGGTCTTGTTGGCCTGCAACGCCGTGATCTCGTCCAGCGTCAGGGCGCGACCGGCACTTTCCGCCGCGATGTCCTGCGCCTGACCAAGGACCATCCCCTCCGCTCCGCTTGCGCGCGCCAGCGTCGCCACCAACCGCACACGCTCCTCGGCTGTGCCAGCCTCCTCGCAGCTCAGCAACTCAAAGGCAAAGGTCTGCAAGGAATCCCCGACAAGGACGGCCGTCGCCTCGTCCCATTTGACATGCACCGTGGGCTGCCCTCGGCGAAGATCGTCATCGTCCATGCAGGGCAAATCGTCATGCACAAGGCTATAGGCATGCAGGCATTCGACCGCACCGGCCGCGTAAAGCGCCTGCGCTTGGGGCACTCCGAACAGGCCCGCACTTTGCAGAACCAGAAACCCGCGAAGACGTTTGCCGCCGGTGGTGGCATAACGCATGCCCTGCGCGATCGTATCGTCGCCAAGCCGCGCCATCTGCTGTGTCAGGAAGTCACCGATACGCGATTGCGCATCCCTCAGGGCCGTCTCGAACACGCGTTACAGGCCCTCAACCGGCGTGGCGCCGGTGGCCTCGCCATTGGCATCCAGCGTGATCTGCGCGACTTTCTCTTCGGCCTCTTTCAGCTTTGCCTCGCAGCGCGCCTTGAGGGCCGCGCCGCGTTCGTAAAGCTTGATCGAGTCTTCCAGCGCGACCTCGCCCCGGTCGAGTTGCGTGACCACCTGTTCCAACTCGCGGATCGCATCTTCGAAGCTCATCTCGTCGATTTTTGCATCCGCCATGTCAGTCCTCCAATTCCGTCACATGGGCCAGCACGCCGCCGCCCAGCCCTTCAAGATCATAGCCGCCTTCAAGTGTCGAGACCACGCAGCCATCGCAGACCTCTTCGGCCAGTTTGACCAATTCCCGCGTCACCCATGCGAAATCTTCATCCTCCCACAGGAGGTTCGCCAGGGGATCACGCACATGGGCGTCGAACCCCGCAGAAATCAGGATCAGGTCGGGGTCAAAGGTGCGCAGCTGTGGAAACACATGACTTTCATAGCGCGACCGCATCGCGTGGCCGTCCGAGCCCGGCGGCAGTGGCAGGTTCATCACATTGTCCGACCCGCCGCGTTCGCTCACTGCGCCCGATCCGGGATAGAGCGGCATCTGATGGCTGGAGATGAACAGCGCGCGCGGCTCGTCCCACAAAAGGTCCTGCGTGCCATTGCCGTGGTGCACGTCGAAATCCACCACCGCAACACGATCCAGCCCGTGGCGGTCGAGCGCATGTTGCGCCGCGATGGCGATATTCCCGAACAGGCAGAAGCCCATGGCGCGGCTTTTCTCTGCGTGGTGGCCCGGCGGGCGCGTGGCGACAAAGGCGCGTTTATGGGCCCCCGACAACACCTGATCGACAGCCAGAAGGCAACCGCCCACCCCTTTCAGCGCCGCGTCCCATGTCCCGGGCGAAGCGCTGGTATCGGCGTCGATCTGCACCATGCCCTGCGTAGGTTGCGCCTCGCGCATCGCGTCGATGTAGTCGCGCGGGTGGCAAAGCGCGATGTCATCCTCCGTGGCGGCGGGAGCCTCCATCCTGTCGGCCTCGATATCGGCGAGAACCGCGAAGACGGTCTCAAGGCGCGCAATGCGTTCGGGATGTCCCTCGGGCATCTCATGGGCGAGGCCGGCCGGGTTGTTGATGATCAGCATGGGGGCAAATCCGTGATTGAAGCGGGGCGGGAGGGGGCGCTTTTCATGGTGAACGAAATCCTAACAAGATTCGCTTTTTCGTTGTTTTTCATGTCCTTGAGGTGCTTGTGCACGCGTGCACAAACCCTTCAATCCGGGGCCAGCATGTATCCCGCGCCGCGCACCGTCTGAAGGTAGCGGGGTTGTTTCGGGTTCACCTCGATCTTGCGTCTGAGCCGCGTGATCTGCACATCCACCGCGCGTTCCTGCACCGGCTCGCCGCCGACCTTGTCCCGGTTCAGAAGGCTCACCAGATCCGCCCGCGTCAACGCCTCGCCCGTTTGGTGTGAGAAGATCCGCATCAACGCCGCTTCGGTCGCCGTCAGCCGCACAGGCTCCTGCCCATCGAACATCTCGCCGCGTTCGATATCATAGCGGATCGGCCCAAGATGGAGCACCTGCGGTACGGTGTTTTCCTCGGTCGGCGCAGGGACCCGGCGCAGGATCGCGTTGATCCGCAGCAGAAGCTCTTTCGGCTCGAACGGTTTGGCGATGTAATCGTCCGCGCCCGCTTCAAGCCCTTCGATCCGATCCTCCGCTTCACCCTTGGCGGTCAGCAACAGGATCGGCGTCGCGGCCTCGGCGCGGATATCGCGGCACAGGCTAAGCCCGTCTTCGCCCGGCATCATAACGTCCAGAACGATCAGATCGAAACTCAACCCGTCTAGCAATTTGCGCGCATGGGCCGCGTCCCGCGCGCCCGATGCCATGAAGCCGTTGCGCATCAGGAACTTCTGCAGAAGCTGCCGAATGCGTTCATCGTCGTCGACGATAAGAAGATGTGCGCCGATATCCATGCTTTATCCCTGATCCACGCCATCAAGGTA
>CAZPJO010000307.1:0-1120 GCA_964586895.1 uncultured Roseicyclus sp. | reverse complement strand
CATCTCTTCCAGCACGGCGCGAAACCCCTGAACCGCCTCCGGCCCTGCGTTACGAAAGGCCGCGCGCATGCGGTTGCGTTGCGCCTCGGACAGCGCCTGTTCAAGCGCTTGACCCACTTCGGTCAGGTGCAAATGGCGCTCGCGTTTGTCCCGTGTGCCGACACGGGCTTCGACCAACCCATCCTCGACCAGCGTCCGCAGCACCCGGTTGAGCGACTGCTTGGTCACGCCCAGAATGGCGAGAAGGTTGTTCACGGTCGTCCCGGGCGTGCGGTTGATGAAATGAACCGCACGGTGATGCGCGCGCCCATACCCCTTTTCGATCAGGATGCGGTCGGGGTCGGCGGTGAAGCCACGGTAGGCGAAGAACATTGCTTCGATCCCGCGGCGCAATTGATCATCGGTCAGGAAAAGAAGGGTATCCCCCCGCGCCACTGCCCCGCCTGCGCCACGTTCGGCCATGATCTGTCCCTTCCTTCACCGGTCCGGCCGGATTGGGGCAGTTTATGTCAGCCTTGTTGACTTTCCAAGAATCAATTGGTAGCCAATCAGACGTTTTGCGTAACTTTATGTCCGATGCGGACCCTTATTGCGCAATATTTGTAAAAGACGCCCGAGTGGAAGCGGGTTAATCGAGGAAAGGAAGGGACCATGGCTGGAGCCTATGATGACCGCGACGGTCAGATCTGGATGGACGGCAAGCTGATCGATTGGCGCGACGCCAATGTACACCTTCTGACCCATGCGATGCATTACGCTTCAAGCGTGTTCGAGGGCGAACGCGCCTACAATGGCAAGATCTTCGAGTCGCGCAAACATTCCGAACGTCTGCATTACTCGGCGTCCTGCATCGATTTCGAGATCCCCTGGACCATCGACGAGATCGAAGCCGCGAAATACGAGGTGATGAAGGCCAATGGCCTGACCGATGCCTATGTGCGGGCCGTCGCGGGGCGCGGCGCGGGCGAAGACATGGGCGTCAGCTCTGCCAAGAACCCTGTGCGTCTCGCCGTCGCGGCCTGGGAATGGGGCAGCTACTACGGCGACGCCAAGATGAAGGGGGCGAAGCTTGATATATCGCGCTGGAAACGCCCCTCGCCCGAAACGATCCCGGTCCATG
>CAZPJO010000306.1:0-3801 GCA_964586895.1 uncultured Roseicyclus sp. | reverse complement strand
GTTTTATATTGATATAAAAACTTTTCTTTACCCTTTCTTAACCTGTATTCGCAGCTAAGGCGCGCCGCTTCGCACCTTATTTCGCACCCTTGGAAGCCCTGTGTCAGTCAAGGCGATCCCGTAGCTTTGCACGGCGCGCGTCCAGCCATGCAACGGCGGGCTGGTATGTGCCGAGTTCGATGGCACGGTCGTAGGCGGCGGCCGACTTTTGCGGATCACTATGCGCCAGAAGATGCGCGCGGGCGGCCCAGTAGGGTTGGAAATCCTGGACCGCGGAGGGATCGATTTGGTCGAGCAGGGCCAACCCCTCGGCCGGGCCAGCGTCCTCGCCCACGGCCGCCGCGCGGCCAACGGCGGCACCGAGCGAGGGGGCGATCTGCATCAGCCCGGCATAAAGTTGCGATATCGCGCGCCAGTTCGTCGTTCGGGTAACGTGACGCTCGGCGTGGACGGCTTGAATGGCGGCCTCCAGTTGGAAGCGCCCCATTTGGCCCAAGGCACTGGCGCGGGTCAGGAAATGCGCGGCGCGGTCAATGAGTTGGGTGTTCCACAGGGCCATGTCCTGCTCGGGCAAGGGCACGTATTGGCCGTGCTGTATCGCGGCCTCGCGGCGGGCCTCGATGAAGGTGATGAGCGCGGCGAGGCCAAGCGCCTCGGCCACATCGGGCATGAGACCCGCAAGGGTGACGGCGAGGAAATGCGCCTCGTGACTGAGATCGCCCGCGCCCTCCTGCCAATCGACGGCATAGGCGGCGTAGACGGCTTGCAGCACTGCGTCGATACGGGGCGGCAAATCGGCATCGTCGGGGCGTACGAAAGGAATGCGGGCGTCGCGGATCTTGCGCTTGGCGCGGACAAGCCGTTGCGCCATGGCGGCTGGGGCGACCTGAAAGACACGCGCGATGTCAGTGGCTTGAACGCCAAGGACGGTCTGCAGCATCAGGGGCGTGCGGATGGCCTTGTCGATTGCGGGATGAGCACAAACGAACAGAAGCTTGAGCCGGTCATCGGGAAAATCCTGCGTCGCTTGCATCGGCATATCGGGCACCTCATCGGTAAACGTGACGCGCCGGTCACGGCGCAGGGCGTCGATGCGCCGGTTCCGGGCGGTGGTCAGAAGCCACGCGTCGGGGCGGTCGGGAACGCCGGTTTCGGGCCATGTCCGCAGCGCCTGCACAAAAGCATCGGCCAGCGCGTCTTCGGCGGCGGCAATATCGCCGCTTCGGACGGCCAGCATGGCGACCAGCTTGCCGTAGGAGGCGCGCGCCGCATCTTCGGCGGCGCGCACGGGCGAGGTCATCCGAGGCTATCCATGGCAGAGGCGCGGACCTCGATCTTGCCGGCATGGGCGGCGGGGCATTGCTCGGCCCATTTCAACGCCGCATCGAGGTCGGGCACATCGATGACGAAATAGCCACCAAGGGTTTCGCGGGTTTCCGCGACGGGGCCGTCCTGCACCGATTTCTCGCCGCCTTTCATGGAGAGCGTCGTGGCCGTATCGGCAGGGTGGAGCCAGTCGGTATCGACGAACACCCCGGCCGCTTGCAGCGCGCCGATATATTGGCCGTAGACGGATTTCATCTGCACCCAATCGTCTTGGGTCATGTCGGCGAAATCGGCAGGGTCGGAATAGAGGAGGAACGTGTAACGCATGGTCTTTTCCTTGGTCAGGTAAGGGAATTAGGCCGCGACGCGGGCGATGTTGGCAAGGCCAGTCTCGTAGGTGCCGCCAAGCATGCGGTCCATGAACAGGCCAAAGACGCGGAAGACGGGGTTGAGGCCCAGGTCGCTTTCCACACTCCAGGTGACGCGGGTCTGGTTGCCCTCGGGCGTGGCGGTGATGTGCTGCGTGGGTTGGCCCATGGCACCAAGGTCGATGGCGTAGGTGATTGTGTCGGCGGTGATCGCACGGATCGTTTGAGTGCCGGAGCCGTCGCGGCCCTCGAACCGGAAGCCTGCGCCGATGCCGGAGGCGGGACCGAACGGCGCGATGTGCAGGTCGGGATCGGCCGTCAGATAGGGGTTGAAGCGCTGGAACCCTTCGGTGGTGGCGGCGAGCGCAAGGACGGCCTCGGGGGTGGCATCGACGAGGGCGCTCCGCTCGACCGTGACGTGGCGCGGCAGGAGGTAGGTGGCGGCGGTGGCGATGGCGAGCGTCGCGGCGGAGGCGGCGAGGATTGTGGTGAGGGTCATTGTGATCTCCGTCTGTTTGGGCAAAGGCGAATGTGCCTTCACCAACATGACGAACGGAGGGGTTTGTGAATCGACAGGTGGGGGAGATTTTTTTTCGGCTTTTTGAAAGCTCTTTGATTTTGTCAGGATTTTAGTCTGTTTCGGTGGTGAAATTGAACCACAACCAAGCGTCCGTGGCGATGCGCGGGCCGATGGAATAGAACCAATGGGTATGGGTCGGCAGCACCATGAGTTCGCTGCGGTGGCCCATATCGGCCAGCGTTTCAGCTGCGACGCGCGCCTCGTCGGTCGGGAAAAGGTGATCGCTCGTTCCCAGATAGTGACGGATCGGGGGGCCGCCGGCCACGCGGGGTTGCATGAGGTCCGTGGCCAGTGTGCCGGCATGGGTGGCCACGGCGCGCCACGGGCCATCGACGCGGTTGGCGAGGAATTGCGCATGCCGCGAGCCGTTGGAATGTCCGAAAAGGAAAATCCGGTCGTGGTCGATCGGGATGGTGTTTTCGGCATGGGCCAGCGCGGCGGCGATCAGGGGGCGGTCATCAATCGACGGGTCCCAGCGTTCGCCGAGCGATTTGACCGAGAGCAGCAGCAGGCCATGGGCGTCGGCGGTGCTGTCCCACATGTCGATCATCGACAGCTCGTCGCGGGCGGCCCCATGGAACAGCACAATGACGGGGCGTGGGGTATCGCCCTGCCCGCCATCATAGAGGCCGACGCGGCGCACGCCCTCTTCAAAGGTGGTGACATCGCGGGTGGTGGGTTCAAAACCAGTTTCGTTGATCGCAGCCGGGCGGATGTCGCGCCGTTCGCGGGCGATGAAAAGAGCGGGCGGATACGGGGCAGGCGGTTGGGTCGCAAGCGCGGGCCGATCAACGGGGTCGATCGAGCGGGGTGGTGCAGCAGTGGCGAGGCCCGGCGCGGGGATGGCGACGTCGGCCGTTGGGGTGGCCGTTGGCGCGGCTGTGGTTTCGCCGACATAGAGCCAACCGGCATAGCCGACGAGCCCGAGGCCCAGGATCAAAATGAGTGTTGAAAGGTTCTTCATTCCACCCTTCCCTCCGATTGCGTGCACGTTCAGGGTCGCGCGCAAATGCGGAGGGTTTGTGGCGAGGGGACGGAGGTTTGATGGATATCCGAGCTACTGCCCCGGCGCGCGTTCCGCAAAGTCCATCATAGCGCGCGTTCCGCAGAGTCCATTATGGTGCGCGTTCCGCCCAACCTGCGAAGACGCGTTCGAGGAAAACAACGATGTAGAACAACAGGATGCCGAGGGCGGCCATGGCGAAGAGGACGGCGAACATCAGGGGGTAGTCGCCGTTGATCCGCCCGCTGTCGAAAAGGTCGCCAAGCCCGCGACCATGAGGTGAGACGATCTCCATCAGGTTGGTGCCGATGAAGGCGAGCGTGACGGCGACCTTCAGCGCGCCGAAGAATTCCGGCAGGGTCTTGGGCAGGGCGATCTTCCAAAAAATCGTGGCATTCGAGGCACCTAGCGAGCGGAGGATGTCGCGGTATTCGGGCTCAAGCGTCGAAAGGCCGATGGAGATCGAGACGGCGATGGGAAAGAACGAGATCATGAAGGCGATCAGGATGGTGTTGAAATCATGC
>CAZPJO010000305.1:2103-3813 GCA_964586895.1 uncultured Roseicyclus sp. | reverse complement strand
TTTGGGACACGCTCGCCACCCTCGCGCCGCTGGCCCCAAGCTTCGTCTCCGTCACCTATGGCGCGGGCGGCACGACCCGCAAATTGACCCACGAAGCCGTCACCGCGATCCAATCCAATTTCGGCGTGCCCGTCGCAGCACACCTGACCTGCGTCGATGCCACCCGCGCGGAAACCATGGAAATCGCCGACCAATACGCCGCCGCCGGTGTCACCCAGATCGTGGCCCTGCGGGGCGACCCGCCCAAAGGGACCTCCGCCTTCACGGCCCATCCCGACGGCTTCGCCTCCTCGGTCGAACTCGTCGAAGCCCTCGCCAAAACCTCCAAATTCGACATCCGCGTCGGCGCCTACCCCGATCCGCACCCCGAGGCCGCGTCGATGCAGGATTGCGTTGACCACCTCAAACGCAAAATCGACGCCGGCGCCACCTCCGCCATCACGCAGTTCTTTTTCGAGGCCGAGACCTTCTTCCGCTTCCGCGACGCCTGCACCGCCGCCAGCATCACCGTCCCGATCATCCCCGGCATCTTGCCGATTGAGAACTGGGACGGCACCCGCCGCTTTGCCACCCGTTGCGGCGCAGTGATCCCCACATGGCTGGATGATGCATTCGACGCCGCCACCCGTGACGACCGCGAAGACCTGCTGTCCACAGCGCTCTGCACCGAGCTTTGCTCTGACCTGATCGAAGGCGGCGCCTGCGACCTGCACTTCTACACCCTCAACAAACCCGAACTCACCCGCGACGTCTGCGCCGCCCTCGGCGTCACCCCGCAGGTCGCCCTGTCCGAAGTGGCCTGAGCCACCCAAACCGGCCCATCGCACACCAAATATCGGCTTGTTCCCAAGCCCCCCTCGCGGCACCTTTGCACCAAAGACGGAGGCACCCGTATGAGCGACACCCCCAATGGCTACGTTTGGCATTCTGATGCACGAAACCCCATGCATACGTTGGGATTTACCTGCGCACTAGCGGAGGATTGGGAGGCTTATCTCGACCACCTTCAACTTTACCGCAGGGGCGAGATCGCCGCACGCCCGAATTTACCTGACCGTATGTGGATCGGGAGAGACGCATCTCGTAGCAGCAAAGCGCTCAAGACCCTGCCAGAGACGTTCGTGGCTGACAGCTATTTTGTTGTGTCCCAAAACGTAGCCGAGGTGCTGCAGGGGTTTGATCTCGGCACCTCATCCCTCGTGCCCGTTGCCCTCTTCAAAAAAAGGGGAACGAGGAGCCGTTCGATGGATCTTATTGCATCGCCCATCTGACGGAGGAGAAGGCTGCGTTTGAGCCAGGCCGCTCGCAAAACTACGATAAGCCTCTCTACAAGGACGATGCATATCTCGGTGCGGTTAGCCCTACACGCACCGGCGACGACGATATCGTCTGCAACTCGAATGACCTTGATGGCGTTGACCTCTGGACCGATCCCTTACTGCTGTCGTCACTGATGTTCAGCGATCCGCTCTACCAAGCCCTCGCAGCCGACGACCTCCTCAAAAACGCCAACACCCTCCGGTGCCGGGTCCTCTGAATCGCTCCTCACGGCACGCGAAAGCCGGAACATCACCGCCTCCTCGCCCGCGCCCCTTTCATCTTGCCAGAAAAACCTCGGGGGAGGCGCCCGTTTGTCGGCACGCCTTCGGCGCGACGCGGCGACGGGGGCAGCGCCCCCAACAAAGCCTCAAATGCTGCAACGCCCAACGG
>CAZPJO010000305.1:0-2093 GCA_964586895.1 uncultured Roseicyclus sp. | reverse complement strand
CCCACAAACCGCGGGGGGGGGGCGCTAACCCCGGGCGGGGGGCCCCGCCCCCACGCGACGATCCGCTCTGCATCAGCGAAGGTCCAAACCCAATACGGAAAAACCTCCATTTCAGCCGTTAACCAAGATCAGAACATTTCTACAATCATAGAAATATCAAAAATCCTAACTCATTGAGTTCATTCATCTTACCCTCCCAAATCCACCCCGATCACGCGTGATCAACCTTGATAACCCGTCCACTTGCACCCGTCCCCACCCGCATGTGCCTGCCCTCTGGCGGCGTCCAAATGATGACCTCCATCAGCATCCTTGAATTGACTTGATCGCAGGCCCGGTGCACACCGTCGCCTTCTTTCAACCCATGGAGACGTGACCTATGATCTCGCCGGTCCTGCCAAGCTACAGCCGCGCAAACCTCTCCTTCGTCAAGGGCGAAGGGGCATGGATGATCGAGGCAGATGGCCGACGTTTCCTGGATTTCGCCAGCGGCATCGCGGTGATGGCGCTCGGCCACGGCCACCCCAAAATCGTCGAGACGCTCAAGGCGCAGGCCGACCAACTCTGGCACACGTCAAACCTCTACACTGTCCCGCAACAACAGGCGCTGGCCGAGCGGCTGGTCGAACACACCTTCGCCGACACGGTCTTCTTCTGCAATTCCGGGACGGAAGCCGCCGAGTTGGCCTTCAAGATGGCCCGCAAATACCGCGACGCCACGGGGCAGCCCGAGCGCACCACCATCCTCGCCTTTGAAGGTGCGTTCCACGGCCGCTCCATCGCCGCCATCTCGGCCGCCGGTCAGGAAAAGCTCGTGAAGGGTTTCGGCCCGCTCGCCCCCGGCTTCCGGCAATTGCCTTTCGGCGATCACGACGCCCTGCGCGCCGCCGCCGCCGAACCGGATGTCGGCGCGATCATCGTGGAGCCTGTTCAGGGGGAGTCGGGCATCAAACCGATCCCCGATCAATGCCTCAAGGGCCTGCGCGATCTCTGCGACGAACACGGGCTTCTGCTCATTTTCGATGAAATCCAATGTGGCATGGGCCGGACCGGAAAACTCTTCGCCCACGAATGGGCAGGAATCTCTCCCGATATCATGCTGGTCGCCAAAGGCATCGGCGGCGGTTTCCCCCTGGGCGCATTGCTGGCCACCGAAGCCGCAGCACAAGGCATGACCCCCGGCACGCATGGCTCCACCTATGGCGGCAACCCGCTGGGATGCGCTGTGGGGGCTGCGGTCATGGATGAAATCACCTCCGAAGGCTTTCTGGATGATGTGAACCGCAAGGCGGGCTTCCTGCGCCAGAAACTCGAAGGTCTCGTCGCCGCCCACCCCGACATCTTCGAAGAGGTCCGCGGAAGCGGCCTGATGCTTGGCCTCAAATGCAAGGCCACCAACATCGATGTGGTCAACGCAGGCTACGACAACGACCTGCTCACCGTGCCTGCGGGTGACAACGTCGTGCGCGTCCTGCCCGCACTCACCATCACAGAAGCCGAAATCAGCGAGGGCATCACCCGCCTCGACGCCGCTGCCACCGCCCTCGAAGGGCGCGCCGCGGCGCAATAGCCCGCCCCTCCTTGCTTTCCAAATACCTCGGGGGGAACGAGGGGCCGCGCCCCTCGTTTCCCCGCCAGCCAAAAGCACTTCGCCATGACCCATTTCCTCGACATCCACAAAACCGACCCCGGCGAGTTGCGCCACATCATCGACCACGCGATCGCGATGAAAACCGCCCGGTCCGGCCTGCCCAAAGGCACGCCCGATGCGGATCAACCGCTTGCCGGGCACATGGTTGCCCTGATCTTTGAAAAGCCTTCGACACGCACCCGGGTCTCCTTCGATCTGGGCGTCCGGCAGATGGGCGGTCAGACCATGGTCCTGAGCGGATCCGAGATGCAGCTTGGCCACGGTGAAACCATCGCCGACACCGCCCGCGTGCTCAGCCGTTATGTCGACCTCATCATGATCCGCACCTTCGAAGAAGAAGTGCTGCTTGAAATGGCGGACCACGCCACCGTGCCGGTGATCAACGGGCTGACGAACCGCACCCATCCCTGCCAGATCATGGCCGATGTGATGACCTATGAGG
>CAZPJO010000304.1:3026-3828 GCA_964586895.1 uncultured Roseicyclus sp. | reverse complement strand
CCGCTTTCGCACGCCAAGCCTTTTGCGTGCCGCAAAAGGCTTGGTTGGTGGGTGGTGAGGGGCTCGAACCCCGACCCAGAGTGCCGCCAAAGGCGGCGCACGTCGGTCGGGCTCTCCGCTCTGCGCAAGCCCAAAACCAAAGTGAAACCTCGCAAAATGGTGGGTGGTGAGGGGCTCGAACCCCCGACATCCTCGGTGTAAACGAGACGCTCTACCAACTGAGCTAACCACCCGAACCGTGCCGGGCTGTAGCAAATCCCACGCCCCTCCGTCCAGCGGTTACTCGCGCAAAACCTGCGCTTTTCCCGCCTCGATCACATGCACGACCCCCTGCCCGCCCGGTAAATCGCCAAGCGTCTCGGGCAAACGCCCCAACGCCAGGCATCGCAACAGGCGCGACGTCACCCCATGCGTGACCAAAACTGTAGGCCCCGTAAGCTCCGCCAACACCGCGCGGCAGCGTTGGGTCATCTGCTCCAGCGTCTCGCCACCCGGCGCGCGGAACTTCCACAGATGGCGGTCGATTTCCGGGCGGATAAATCCATGCGCGACTGCCAGATCCTGCGGCGTGCGGCCCACCCAATCCCCCACATTGACCTCGCGCAGCCGAGGCTCCGCGCGCGCCGTCCGATCCCCCAAGGCGATCCGCGCTGTCTCCATCGCGCGCCCCGAGGGCGAGACACGGATCTCGACCGCCTCGGGCAACGCATGCGCCAAAAGCCGCCCCTGCGCCTCGGCCTGCGCACGCCCAAGGGCCGTCAGCGGCGAGTCCGACCACCCCTGCATCCGGTCGGCACGATTC
>CAZPJO010000304.1:0-3016 GCA_964586895.1 uncultured Roseicyclus sp. | reverse complement strand
ATTCCATTCGGTCTCGCCATGGCGCAGGACATAGATCGGAGGCAGGTCAGCTTGGGTCATTGGCTTGCTTATGCGCCCGTGTGTTCACATCGCAATACGAAAAGCCGGGGAATGAACTTTGACCCAAACGGGCCCCGCCATCAGCACGGCCCGCGTCGGTCGGGGCACGAACCAAGCGCATGGCATCAAACAGGATCGGCGGGAGGGAAGTTGGTGGGTGATGAGAGACTTGAACTCCCGACCCAGAGGGACGCCGCAAAGGCGGCCCGCGTCGGTCGGGCCACGAACCAAGCGCATGGCATCAAACAAGATCGGCGGGAGGGAAGTTGGTGGGTGATGAGAGATTTGAACTCCCGACATCTTCGATGTGAACGAAGCGCTCTACCACTGAGCTAATCACCCGATTTGGCGGGTCTTTAGCCCTGTTCTGCGGGCTTCGCAAGGGGGGCGACGTCGCCTGCTGTGGGATCGGCCTCGGCCCGCTTCAGCTTGACGGTCAGCATCGCGCCCTTCGGCTTGTCGATGCGCTTTTTCACCATCATCTTGCCAAGCGGTGGTACGATCACTTCGTCATTGGCGTCCAGCGCCTTGCCGATCTCGTCGAGGACGACGTCGAACACCATCTTGGCCTCCGACCGCTTGAGCGAGACACGATCGGCAATCGCCTGGATCAGGTCGGGTCGGCGCAACGCGTCGGCAGGTGCGGTGGACCCCGCCGCCGACTGGGCCGACGCGGCGACGGGTGTCGCGGTTTTCGCGGGCGCGGCCGGTGTGGCTGGTGCGGCTGGCGCTGTTGGTGTCGTCTTGGATGCGTCTGCCGACGCGCTCACCGTCAACTTGCGGCGCCCTGCCGAGGTCGCCTTGCCCCGCGTCGTCGCTGCAGCCTTCGCGGGCTTGCCCATTTCGTTGCCCGCAGCCGTCTTCGCGCCGTTTTTGGAAGCCGTCTTTGTACCGGTCTGTGTCTTGGTCGCCATCTCGATTTGCCTCTCTCTCCGCGTACGGCAGGCCGCCGCAGATTGTTTCTCTTTCGGAAACAGCTTAGCCGATCAGGCGCAATTCGGCTAGGGCAACGGAAAAAATGCGTTAATCGAAGGTGTTAACCCGGTGCTTCGACGAGGCGCAGGCGGCGGCGGTCCCAGCGGGGCCAGCCGATCAATTCCGACACCGTCACAAAGCGAAAGCCACGCCCAACCACACCGTCAAGGGCGGCAGGCATCGCGCGGACCGTGGCCGAATGGATGTCATGGGCCAGGATCACACCGCCGGAATGGCTTCCGTTGACCACGCGGCTAGAGATCACCGAAGACCCCGGGCGCTGCCAATCCAGCGTATCGACCGACCACAGCACCGTGGGCATCGCCCGCGATTGGTGCAGCATCAGGCGCTGGCGATCATAAAGGTTGCCGTAGGGCGGGCGCATCGTGACCGGCGGGCGACCCACGGCCTCGTAAACGGCGCGGTTCGTGCGGTCGACCTGGCTCAGGACCGAGCCATCGGAATGCCCGTGCAGATTCGGGTGCGACCAGGTGTGATTGCCGATCTCGTGTCCCTCGGCAACCATGCGCTGCAGGATCTGCGGGTAACGCTCGGCATTGCGGCCAATCACATAGAACGTCGCGCGGATGCCGCGGGCGGCCAGCATATCAAGAAGTTGCGGCGTGAGGCGCGGGTGCGGGCCGTCATCGAAAGTCATCGCGACATAGGGCTGCGCGGTGGGCACGCGCGTAACGGTGGCGTCGACCCCGCGCCGGATCTCACCGCTGCCGGCAAATCCTTGCGGCACCATCTGCGCCTCGACCGGGCGCACCACGAAGGGCGCCAACAGGCCACAGGCAGCCCCCGACAACAGGGCGCGTCTTGAATACTCGGACATGTTACTTGGACCCTCGGGCTTGTATGCCCCCGGCGCTCAGCATGGGCGGAACATCGCTGTCATAGCAACGAATCGGTTTACGCAGCGTTCCAATCCGGCGCAATGCGTTGTCCATTCGACACGATTTTGCGTCGAATCCCCCACTTTGCGGCGCTAAAGCGTTGCGACAAGGCCACTTTTGGGGCGCTCACAACGGCAACAGACTGTTTTTTGGCCGACTCGCATTGATCGCCCGATATGGATTTTGCCACAGTGAGCGCAACGCGGGGCTGCAACGCCGCGTCTTATGTCTGCTTAACACTTGGGGAATTCCTATGAAAAAAGTTCTGATCGCCGCTCTGGCCGTCGCTGCCTTCGCAACCGCCGCAAACGCTGGTGGCATCGTTGTGCCGCAGGACGTCGTGATCGTCGACACCGCCGCATCCAACCAGGGCATCTTCGTGCCGATCTTCGCGGTCCTGCTGCTGCTTTTGCTGCACACAAACTGATCTTTCACGATATGTGATACGACGCGGCGGTCCATTGGGCCGCCGTTTTCGTTTGGGCCTGATGCAAAGGCCCCAATCCTTCGCTCTCCCCCCAAAGCCACATCCATAAAAAAACGCCCCCGCGTTTCCGCAGGGGCGCCTATTCATGTCTTGTTCGGCTCGAGGATCAGTGCGCGGTCGCCCATTCACTGCCCCGCTCAAGCGCGGCTTGGGCTGCGGCGGCCTCTTCTGCGGCCTCGTCCCATTCGATCGGCTCAGGCGCAGACACCAGCGCATGTTCCAACACTTCCGATACGTGGCTTACGGGGATGATCTTCAACCCCTCCTTCACATTGTCGGGGATTTCGGCCAGGTCCTTCTCGTTCTCCTCGGGGATCAGCACAGTGGTGATACCGCCGCGCAGCGCCGCGAGAAGTTTCTCCTTCAATCCACCGATCGGCATGGCGTTGCCGCGCAAACTGACCTCGCCGGTCATCGCAATGTCGCGCTTGACCGGAATACCGGTCAGCACCGACACGATGGACGTCACCATCGCCAGACCGGCGCTCGGCCCGTCCTTGGGCGTTGCGCCGTCGGGCACGTGGACGTGGATATCCATCCGGTCGAACTTCGGCGGCTTCACACCAATCTGCGGCGCGATGGAGCGGACATATGA
>CAZPJO010000303.1:0-3832 GCA_964586895.1 uncultured Roseicyclus sp. | reverse complement strand
GCGTCCGCAATTGTCGGACTTGCGGGAGTCCGGCTCGATCGAACAGGACGCGGATGTTGTGATGTTCGTCTACCGGGGCGAGTACTACAAGGAACGCGAAAAACCGGGCGAAGAGAACCTGGAGCTGATGACCAAGTGGCAGCAGGACATGGAAAGCCTGCACGGCAAGGCCGAGGTCATCATCGGCAAGCAGCGCCACGGTCCCATCGGCACCGCGGAACTGTCCTTCGAAGGTCGCTTCACGCGCTTCGGCAACCTCGCCAAGCCGTGGCAGGGCGACGGGTCACAGGGGTTCTGAGGCGCGCGGGGCCCTAGCCCGCCGCTTCCAGGATCTGCACCCGGCTGACCACGCGGCCGTTGCCGTAGACCCGCACCAGAACGAAGCCGTTGAACCGGCTCCGGATGTTGGCCAGCGTGTGATACTCCCGGACGTAATCGCACCGCCCCGCAATCATCGCTCGTCGCTCAGGCGTGGTGAAAAACGGATCGACCACATCCCCGTCGGGGTTGCCGAACCGGTGCACATTGGCGCGGTCCTGCTGCACGGCGAGGCAGAATTCACCGACGCTCTGGCCGCGGGAATTGTAGGTGTCATTCGGTGTGATCGTGGTGAAATATTCGAACATCAACGCCTGAGCCAGCGCCGGGGCCGGAGCCATTCCAAGCGCCAGCAGCAGCGCGATCTTGATCGATTTCATGTCAGGGGACCTCCGGGAAAAAATACGCGACGCGACTTTGCCCACGCTAGGCTCTGGGTCCCACCGCTGACAAGACATTCCCGTTTAGCGCGCCATGAACCGCCCGATCTCGGCCAGCAGATCCGCAGGCACCTCTTCGGGGATCGCGTGGCCGCAGTCCAGCGCCACACCGGTGACATCCAACGCCTTCTCGCGCCACGTCTCAGTCACGTCATAGCTTTGCCCAACCACACCACGCGCGCCAAAGATCGCCCAAAGCGGGCAGGTCACGCGGGCGTCCGCGTCCGCGCGGTCATGGTCCAAATCGACGCCCGCCGCCGCGCGGTAATCTTCGCAAATCGCATGGATCGTGGCGGGGTTTCGGTAGCATCGCAGGTATTCGGCAATCACATTTTCGCTGACCGCGCCCGCAACCTTCACCTGCCCCGCGATGTGCTTGCGCAGGAAATACTCCGGATCCGACCCTATCATCCGCTCGGGCAAATCAAACGGCTGGATCAGGAAAAACCACCAGAAATAGGCCGTGGCAAAGGCTTGATCCGTGCGCTCGTACATCGTCAGCGTCGGCGCGATATCAAGCACCATGAGGCGCTCCACCACGCCCGGGTGATCCAGCGCCATCCGGTGCCCCACCCGACCGCCGCGATCATGGCCGATGACGCTGAACCGCTCAAACCCAAGCGCCTGCATCAGCGCCACATTATCCGCCGCCATCACCCGTTTCGAATAGGGCAGATGGTCGGCGTCGCTTTCGGGTTTGCCGCTGTCGCCGTATCCGCGCAGATCGGGCGCCACCACGGTATAGCCCCGCGCCACCAGCGTCGGTGCCACCTTGCGCCAGACGATATGGCTTTGCGGATGGCCGTGCAGCAACAGGATCGGCGGGCCGTCCCCAGCCATCGCCACGTTCAAGGTCACGCCCGGCACATCGACCGGGCGCAACTCGAAGCCATCCAGGAACTTCGACGTCGGCATTCAGCCCTCCGCCACCGCGTCGGCAATCGCGGCCCCGCAGGTCGCAGTATCGGCCGGCCCGCCAAGATCACCCGTGCGCAACCCCTCCTCCGACAGCACGCGTTCAATGGCCGTGACAATAGCCGCCCCCGCCTCGGGCGCGCCCAGATGGTCCAGCATCATCGCCGCCGCCCAGATCTGCCCCACCGGGTTCGCCACGCCCTTGCCCGCGATATCCGGCGCCGAGCCGTGGACCGGCTCGAACAGTGACGGAAACCGCCCCTCGGGGTTGATGTTGCCCGAAGGCGCAATCGCGATGGTCCCGGTGCAGGCCGGGCCAAGATCCGACAGGATGTCGCCAAAAAGGTTCGAGGCCACGACCACATCGAACCAATCGGGATGCAGCACGAATTGCGCCGTCAGGATGTCGATATGGTATTTGTCGAGCCGCACATCGGGGTAATCCGCCGCCATCTCTGCCACCCGTTCATCCCAATAGGGCATGGTGATCGAGATCCCGTTCGACTTCGTGGCCGAGGTCAGGTGCCCGCCACGTTTTCGCGCCAAATCAAAGGCATACCGCAGGATACGGTCCACGCCGATCCGGCTCATCACCGTTTCTTGCATAACAATTTCGCGGTCCGTGCCGGGGAACATCCGCCCCCCGATCGACGAATATTCGCCTTCGGTGTTTTCGCGCACGATCATCATGTCGATGTCGCCCGGCCCCCGCCCCGCCAACGGCAACGGCACGCCGGGCATGGCGCGCGCGGGTCGAAGGCTGACGTATTGGTCGAACTCGCGCCGAAACTGGATCAACGACCCCCAGAGCGACACATGGTCGGGCACCACATCGGGCCACCCCACCGCCCCGAAAAACAACGCGTCCGACCCGATCAGGCGCTCTTTCCAATCGCCGGGCATCATTTCGCCATGCGCCTGGTAATATTGCGCCGAGGCGAAATCGTGATCGGTGAACTCGAACCCCAGATCGAAGCGTTTCGCCGCTGCCTCCAACACGCGAATGCCCTCGGGCACCACCTCCCGGCCGATCCCGTCGCCCGGGATCACGTCGATCTTCCACGCGTTTGCAGCCATATTGATCCTCCTCGATTTCCCCGACCCTAAGCGCGCGGGCCGCCGCGCACCACCGGGCCCGTCAGCACTCCGTGAAAGCGGGCGCAGTGCCCGTTAAGTTACCGTTATTGCTACACAAAATGATTCTTGCATCGGCAATAATCCGCCCATGAAATTGTTGCGCATCCGCAAGGTGATAGCGCAAAGCATCGCCCTTTCCCGCCGCAGACCCGGCCATCGGCACAAGATCCTTTGACCCAAATGCCCGCCCGGCGGATCATCCGTCCACGTCACCCCGCCCAATTCCCACCGAAGGAGGCAACAGACCCAAACCCCCTCCAAGACCCACCTGAATTTTTCCCAGGTGCGACTCCCCCCTTTTTATTTCGGAGATTTGAAATGCCCAAAGACCGCGCAGAAAGCGCCTATCGCTTCCGCATGGAAGCCGCCGATGTCGCCCACAACCGCCATCACCCCGATCATCAGGCCAATTCCGACGAGGCCCGCTATGGCACGGCCTGCTACCCGATGAGCTTCACCAAAGGCCTCGATCACGACGAAGACACCGGCCTTGTCGCCGATGTCGCCGCGTTCCGCGCCTTCCGCGAATGTGTCGACAACGGTTTTGTCGAGCCGTTCACGACCCGCGTTCCGGTGCCCACGGGCAAGCCCCGCCGCATGTGGGAGGCCCCGACCGCCGGTCTGGTGTTCGAGTTGCAAGGCCCCGATCCGCAGGCCGTCACGATGCCGCCCGCGCCGGAACTGTGCTCGGACGAGCTGACCTATGAGATGGCCGAGGTCTATGAACTGGCCCTCCTGCGTGACGTGCCGTTCACCGAATTCGAAGGTCTCTCGTCCACGCTGGATGCCGGCCTCATGCGGCTCAATAAGCTCGACTACGCAAAAAAGGATTTCTCCGAAGCGGACGGCACCGTCGGCCGCGAACGCAGCGGCGGTCCAGCTCTGACCCCGCAAACCGCCTTCCGCGGCTCTGGCCCGGGGGCGACCAAGGGCCCGTACCTGTCGCAATTCATGCTGATCGGGAACGCCGACGGGGACACCGGGATCGGCCCAAATGACGGTTTGATCCGCTACGGTGCCCA
>CAZPJO010000302.1:2319-3837 GCA_964586895.1 uncultured Roseicyclus sp. | reverse complement strand
GGCGGGCTTTGAACCGGCGCTGCGTCTTGTTGATGACGTAGACGCGGCCCTTGCGGCGCACAACGCGGCAATCGCGATGGCGGTTCTTGAGCGAGCGGAGTGAGTTCTTGACCTTCATGGGCCATCTCCTTCGTCGCGGCGCGTCAATTGCGCCTGGTTGCTGTTGTGGGCGCGCGGTGTGGGCGCCCGGTGAATATCTCGTGGCCCGTTGATCTCGGGCCTTGGCCCGTGGATCTTGGTCCGTTTGGCTCTCGGGATCTTCGCTGCGCGAAGACCCTGTCGCGCTGACATTTTTCTACGAAAAATGCAGCTTGGTGGGCGATACTGGGATCGAACCAGTGACCCCTTCGATGTCAACGAAGTGCTCTACCGCTGAGCTAATCGCCCTTTTACCTTTACGGTGCATCTTCTGCCCGAGATCCCTGCGCAAACAGAGGTCAGGCCCAAGGCGCGCGGACCGCGTGGGTGAGCGGTCGTATAAAAGGTTGCCCCGACCCGCGCAAGGGCTTTTGGCTTCGAGGGAAAAGCAGCTATATCTCATGAGAATGCTTTCGACAGGATGCTTGATGCACGCGCCTTTCCGACTGGACCTGCCACGCGAAATCACCAGCTGCGTGACCGTGGCCTCGCCCCATTCGGGGTGCCATTATTCGGCTGCCTTCCTGGGGGCGTCGGTTCTTGATGAGCGGACGATTCGCTCGTCCGAGGATGCGTTCATCGACCGCCTGATCGAGGCTGCGCCGACGCTTGGCGCGCCTTTGTTGGCGGCGGAATGGCCGCGGGCCTATCTGGACCTGAACCGCGCGACCGATGAGTTGGACCCCGGCGTCATCGACGGGGTCGGGCGAGGGTCGCAGACGCCGCGCATCAATTCGGGGCTTGGGGTGGTGCCGCGCGTCGTGGCCAACGGGCGTGCGATTTATCGCGGCAAGCTGACCCGCGCCGAGGCGGAGGCGCGCATCGCCCAGATCTGGCACCCTTACCATGCGGAACTGGACCGGCTGCTCAACACCGCGCGCGCATCCTTTGGGCAGGCGGTGCTGATCGATATGCATTCGATGCCCCACGAGGCGCTTGATTCGGTGGCCCGCCCCGGCACCCCGCGCCCGGAGGTGGTTCTGGGTGACCGGTTCGGGGCCTCTGCCGATACCGCGATCGTCGATGTTCTGGAGCAGGGATTCCTGGAGGCGGGCCTGGTCGTGAGCCGCAACGCGCCGTTTGCGGGTGCCTATATCACCCAACGCTATGGCCGGCCCACCAAGGGATATCACGCGATCCAGGTCGAGATCGACCGCGCGCTTTACATGGACGAACGCATGATCCGGCCCAATGCGAATTTCGACGCGGTCAAAGCCATCGTGACGCAAGTGTTGGGCCGCGCGATCGGTGCGCTGCCCGGTCGGGTGGCGTTGGCGGCGGAGTAAGGCCCGGCGGCCTGTCGCATCATGGGGGGCTGCCCCCCCCGCGCCGGTGGCGCCCCCCCCCGCCTATATAAGGGACAAAACATGGCCCGGCGGG
>CAZPJO010000302.1:0-2309 GCA_964586895.1 uncultured Roseicyclus sp. | reverse complement strand
CTGGACATTTGGGGGCGCTGCCCCCGTCGCCTGTGGCGACTCCCCCGGCATATTTCAGGAACAAAGATGGGCCGGGCGGGTCTTGTGCCGCTATCTGAGGGCGCGACCCTTGACGATGGCGTCGCTGCCGAAGCGGTCGCGGATCGCGTCGGTGGCGCGTTCGGCCTTGATGCGCGCGGCCTCCTGCGGATCAAGCAGATTGCCTTCGCGGTCGGCCTGATCCTCGGGGATCAGATCGGCCACCCCGACGCCCAGAAGGCGATAGGGCGTTGAATGTTCCATGTGATCAAAAAGGGCGCGCGCGCTGCCATAGATCCGGTCGGCGGTTTGCGTCGCATCCGGCAAGGTGGTCCGGCGGGTGAGCAATTTGAAATCGGCGCGCTTGAGCTTGAGCGTGATCGTGCGCCCGGCGATGCCCTTGGCCTTGAGCCGGTCGGCGACCTTTTCGGCCATGCGCCAGATGTGACCGTCCAGCAGGTCGACGCTGGCGATATCTTCGGCAAACGTGGTCTCGTTCGACACGCCTTTCACAATGCGGTCGCGTTTGACGCGGCGGTGATCCTGCCCGCGTGCCAGATGCCAAAGGCGGTCGCCCATGGCCCCGAAACGCTCGTGCAGGGCCTCGCGTTCCCACCGGTGCAGATCGGCGAAGGTATGGATGCCGGCCTTGTTGAGCGATGCCTGCCCCGCCTCGCCGATGCCCCAGATCATCCGCACGGGTTTGTCTGACAGGAACGCCATGGTGTCCGCCGCGCCGATGACCGAAAAGCCCCGCGGTTTTTCGAGATCGGAGGCGATCTTGGCCAGAAACTTGTTGTGCGACAGCCCGACCGACCCGGTGATCCCGATCTCGTCGCGCATGCGTTTGACAAGCCGCGCCAGCATCACGGCGGGCGGGCGTCCGTGCAGACGCGCGGTGCCGGTGAGGTCCATGAACGCCTCGTCCAACGACAGGGGCTCGATCGAAGGCGTCAACTCTTCCATCAACGCGCGGATCTGTTTGGAGACCTCGACATAGGTGTCCATCCGGCCGCGCACCACAACCGCCTCGGGGCAGAGTTTGAGCGCCTGAAACATCGGCATGGCAGAGCGCACACCGCGAATGCGCGCCACGTAACAGGCGGTCGAGACAACGCCACGCCGCCCGCCGCCGATGATGAGCGGTTTGCCCTCCAGACTGGGGTCGTCGCGTTTTTCCACAGAGGCATAAAAGGCATCACAGTCCATATGGGCTATGGACAGGCTGGAGAGTTCGGGATGGGATAAAACACGCGGGCTGCCGCAGGCCGGACAGCGGCGCGCGGGGGCAATTTCGCTTAGGCAATCACGGCAGAGGGCAGGCATAGAGCGGCGCAATCTGAGGGCAGGTCACGTCATTCTATAGCGTTTCGAGTTCAACATGTATCACTTATTCGCTGCCTCTCCCTTTGGTCGAACGCGAAAAGTGATAAGGCATGTTTCAAGTTAAACTCGAAGCGCTTTAATCTGGCAGGGAGCGGATGAACATAGAATTCACAGGGGCCAAGATGGCGCTGTTTATCGGGGATCGGCTGGCCGTGATCCTGCGGGACGATCTGCCGGATTTGCCCTATGCGGATTGCTGGGATTTTCCAGGCGGGGGGCGTG
This sequence comes from uncultured Roseicyclus sp., assembly GCA_964586895.1. GTDB lineage: Bacteria > Pseudomonadota > Alphaproteobacteria > Rhodobacterales > Rhodobacteraceae > Gymnodinialimonas. The sequence continues at coordinate 683 of CAZPJO010000302.1, read as the reverse complement.
AGGGGCAAGAGGGCCCGCTGACCTGTGCCTTACGGGAGTGCCAGGAAGAACTGGGGTTGGTCGTTCCCCGGAGCAGGATTGTCTGGCGCTATGGTTTTGAAGAGGACGGGCAAGACAAGTGGTTCTACGTCGCAAAACTTCCTGAAACGGCCACGCAGGAGGTCGTGTTTGGGAATGAAGGGCAGCGGTGGTGTTTGATGAATGTGCAGGAATATCAAACGCACCCAAAGGCGATTCCATTTTTGCAAGCGCGCTTGCAGGCCTATCTGGATCGAAAGGTTTTTTAGCGAAAGGCCCCCCGCTGTCTCAAGCGGGGGGAGGTGACGAACATCAGGAAGATCCAGTTCGTCGGGGAGTATCACCTAACGTAAACTTAACATGGGAAATTGATTCCAGATAGTCGGGAATTCCTGACCCCGGGGGTCAATTTGCCTTTGTGGTGAAATTGATACAGTCACAGGTTGTAATTTGGCGTTTATAGCGTCTGACGAAATACCTGAAGCATCAAGTATCACGTAACGCGTTGAAATCCTTGATTTCAGGCAGCGTTAGGTGATTCAGGTTTTTCGCATGACGCTTTAAATTGGTGTTGAACGTCAACGTGCAAGCTGCTGCGTCCGCCCTTAAACCTATAGCGCCCAACCCTAAACTTGAATCGTCGATACCCTGCCAGGCTACGCCTT
>CAZPJO010000301.1:1143-3854 GCA_964586895.1 uncultured Roseicyclus sp. | reverse complement strand
GCTTGGCTCCGGCCCACGCTGTGGTCTGGGCGAATTGATGCTGCCCGAGAATGAGCCGGGATCGTCGATCATGCCGGGCAAGGTGAACCCCACCCAATGCGAGGCCATGACGCAGGTCTGCGCCCATGTCATCGGCAACGACGCCGCCGTGGGCTTCGCGGGCTCGCAGGGGCATTTTGAGCTCAACGTCTACAAGCCCATGATGGCCTATAACGTGTTGCAATCGATGCAATTGATCGGCGACGCCACTGTCGCCTTCACCGACAATTGCGTCGCGGGTATCGAGGCCAATACGCAGCGCATCGACAAGATCATGAACGAGTCGCTGATGCTTGTGACCGCGCTCGCGCCCACCATCGGTTACGACAACGCCACGAACGTCGCCAAGACCGCGCACAAGACCGGGACGACCCTCAAGCAAGAGGCCATTGGCCTGGGCTTTGTTGACGAAGAAACCTTCGACCGCGTTGTGCGCCCCGAGACGATGATCGGCCCGAAGGGTGGTTGAATGATGATCCGCCCGAAGGGTGGTTGAATGATGATCCGCCCGAAGGGTGGTTGAATGATGGAGGTCCCCAGGTCCATGCCCCACCTACACCCGCATCTGATGTTTCAGGGCCAGCTTGACGCGGCCCTGACCCATTGGCGCGGGGCATTTCCGGATATGGAGGTGACACGCACCGATGCGGGCGTCGGCCCGGTGACACAGGCCGATTTGGTGATCGCGGGGCAGCCCATTTCGGTCTTCGACAGCCCCCCGGTCCATGGCTTCACATTCACGCCGTCGATCTCTCTGATGGTGCGCTGCGACACGGCGGAAGAGGTGGATGCCATCGCCGTCCATCTGGGGGATGGCGGCACGGTGATGATGCCGCTCGATGCCTATGATTTCTCGGCGCGATTCACATGGCTGAGCGACCGCTTCGGCGTGTCATGGCAGATCATGGTCGCGCCATGACCATACCGATCAACCTCAACCGCGCCCGCAAGGCCCGGGCGCGGGACGCGGCCCGCAAGCAGGCCGATCAGAACGCCGCCAAGCACGGCCGCACCAAGGCCGAGCGCGAGGCCGAGGCGACACGCGCCGCCAAGGCCAAGGCCGATCTGGAGGCGCACAAACGCGACGATGACTGACGCTCGCCCCCGCAAACGCTCCCTCACCTTGCAAGGGCACCGCACAAGCGTGTCGCTCGAAGATGCGTTCTGGGACGAATTGCAAGCGCTCGCCGAAGCACGCGGGCTTTCCGTCAACGCGCTGGTGGCCGAGATCGACGCCGCGCGGGGTGTCTCCGCCGGGCTGGCCTCGGCCATCCGCGTGCATATCCTGCATGCGCTGAAACAGCGATAACGCGGTCTTATCCCTGATCTGATCCTGTCGTGCCATGTCGATCCAGGATCCCCACCTCTCCGCCCAGGCCTACCTCTCCGATGTGTTTGGCTCCAAAGCCGCACGCGACGGCAAGATCATCCGCCGAAGCTTGCGTGATATCGAACGCTATGTCGGTCGAACGGCCTTCGTGGCCGAGCTGCACAGGCGTGGCTACCGCGCGATTGAAAACGCCGGTCAAATGGTGATCTTCTGCAATCAGGAGCCGGTCCGCATCGTGCGACAGTCGGAAAACTGCGTTTTCCGTCCGGCATGCCGCGCATTCCCGGGGCGGGCCATCAACCGCCCACACCCCTGGAAAACGCGGTTTTCTACCCGGAATGCGCGGCATTCCGCACGCGCCCTATCGCCGAGACACCCGCACCCGGATCCCGTCACGCGCCCGCACCGTCAGATGCGCAACCGGCACCGGATCGTCGCCTGCGATCCGCTCGAACCGGAACGCGCGGCACAACATCGCCAACACCAACACCCCCTCGACCATCGCGAACCCCGCGCCCGTGCACACCCGCGCGCCCGCCGAAAACGGGATAAACGCCTCGCGCATGCAGGCTTTGCCGTTTTCCGTTGCCCACCGCGCGGGATCGAACCCGTCAGGATTGTCCCAAAGCCGCGCCTGCCGATGCAGGTGCCAGGGCGAGATCACCACCTGGCTTCCGCGCCGCACCGCACGGTTCCGAAAGCTTTCGGGCCGGCTTGTCTCGCGCACCATCATCGGCACCGGAGGATAAAGCCGCAGCGCCTCGCGAAACACATCGCGCGTCACCGAAAGCTTCGACATCACCGCGAAATCCGCGCGCTCCGGCAAGTCCAAAGCTTCGCGCGCCACCCGCTCCTGCCAGTCGGGATACCGCGCCAACAGGTAGATCGCCCATCCCAACGCCGACGCGCTTGTCTCGTGGCCCGCCAAAAAGAAGATTGCCACCTGATCGACCATCTCATCGCGGCTGAACCGCGCGCCCGTCTCGGGGTCTTGTGTCGTCATGATCTTCGTGGCCAGATCATCGGGCGCCGTCCCGGCCGCGATCTCGTCCATCCGCGCGGCGGTCATATCCGTGATCAACGCCCGGATCTCGCGCGCCGCCGCCCGTGTCCGGGCCCTGTGCCCGCGTGGCACCCATTTCGGCAAGGGCACAAACGCCGCCGCATTCAGGATCGGCTGCGTCCTTTGATACGCCCGAAACGCATGAAACACCCGCCCCGCGATCTCCGCCTCGATCGGCAGGGAAAACAATGTCCGAAACATCACATCCGCTGCCGCATGGCTCATTTCTTCCTCGACCTCCGCGATACCCTCTGGCATCCGCTCGACTGCAGCCTCGCC
>CAZPJO010000301.1:0-1133 GCA_964586895.1 uncultured Roseicyclus sp. | reverse complement strand
TTTGGTTGATGCCATGATGGCCCCGGCCCGGCCCGACGCCTTGGCCTGCGCGCCTCGGGGCGCAACGACCTTGGCCTGCGCGCCTCCGGGCGCGACGCCCTCCCCCATCCGCGCGACAGAGGCCTCCCCGGCCGCCCACATCGCCGGAAACGCATCGCGCAGCCGTCCGCCCTCGAACGCGGGGTCGATGATCCGCCTTTGCCGCTGCCACTCCGCCCCGTTGGTCAGGAACACCGAGTTTCCCAGCAAGGGCCTCAACCCCTCGCCAACGCGGCTCGATTTCGGGAAGTCCAGCGGCCTCGCCTTCAACACCTCCGCCACCAAATCGGGCTGGTTGACGAGGTAAGACCGAAAAAACGGCGTGCGAAATTCCGCCATCCACGCGCGATACAAATGCTCCGGCTGCGCCGACAGGATATCCTTGCGAAACAGGCGCATATACCGCCAAAGCGACACGCGCCCCTCTCTTGCCGGGGGTTTGGGGGGCAGATCGCTCATGGGCCCGTGTCCGTGTATCGGCTCACGGCCCGCGTGATCCGCGACGCAGACGGCGCGCGCTGGCCGAACCGCTCCCACAAGGTCTTGGGCCCCAGGGTCACGCGGAAATATTCATACGCCTCCGGGCCCTCGGGCAAGGCGTCAAACGCATTGAGATATTGAAAATGCGTCTCGAACAAACGCCCCTTCAACCGCTTGCGCTCTGCCTCCGACAGGGTCTGCGTGAACGCCGCCGAAATCACCAGGGGCCAGCGCTGATCCTGCGCTGCCACGCCCGACACCGCGACCGGATCACACAGCGCAAAGGCGCATCCGTCGCCCGGCGCACTCACATCGACCCAAGGCACCTGCGCCCGCCCCATCACGGCCAGATCGCCGCGCAATCTCTGCGCGTCCGGCAAGAACGACACCATCGGCACCACATGGCCCAGGGTCAGCAACGACAGGCACGCGCCCTCCGGCACCCTCCCCGCCCGGACCAAATCCGCCAAGACCGAGACCGCGATATACGCGCCCGAGGAATGGCCCACGACCAACACCTCGTCCGCGTCGCCCTGCAAAACCTCCGCGATCCTGTCCGCAAAGGCCGCCATCCGCGCCTCCAGCGGGGGCGGGTTCGCTCCGCGCGAGGCGGC
>CAZPJO010000300.1:3558-3892 GCA_964586895.1 uncultured Roseicyclus sp. | reverse complement strand
GCCCAGGATCTCGACCTTGACGCCACACCGTTCCAGAGTGCGCGCCAACACATCGGCGCAGATCGCCGCAATCGAAATCGGCCGCCCGCGCATCGACCCGGAATTGTCCAGAAGAAGCGTCACACAGGTGTCGCGGAACTCGGTGTCATGCTCGATCTTGAAGCTCAGTGGCGTGGTCGGGTTCGCCACAACCCGCGCCAGACGCCCGGCATCAAGAATGCCTTCTTCCTTGTCGAATTCCCATGACCGGTTCTGCTGCGCCTGCAACCGGCGCTGCAACTTGTTGGCCAGGCGCGACACCGCACCCTTCAAAGGCTCCAACTGCTGATCCAGA
>CAZPJO010000300.1:0-3548 GCA_964586895.1 uncultured Roseicyclus sp. | reverse complement strand
GGGCAGGGGGCGGCGGCTCAAGCGGGGCTTCGCCGTCGGGCAATTCCTGCTCTTCCATCTCTTCGCTGTCGCCCTGGTCGTCCATCTCGACCTGGGCTTGGCTCGCGTCCTGCTGATCTTCCTGACTGCGCTCGGGCGAGGCCTCGGCCTCGTCTTCCTGATCGTCATCGTCGCCGGTCGAGTCGGGCTGATCCTCTTCCTGATCTTCGCCTGCCTCTTCATCGGCCTGATCGTCCATGTCGTCGGGATCATCACCCAACTGGTCGCCATAGCCCAGATCGTCGATCAGCCGGCGCGCAAGTTTGGCAAAGCCGGTCTGGTCGGACAGGACATCTTGCAGGGTTTCCAGCGTCCCGTCACAACGTTCCTCTATAAACCCGCGCCAAAGCTCCATCACATTGGCGGCCTCCGCGGGCATCTCGCGCCCGGTGGCCAGGTGCCGGATCAGGTATCCCGCAGCCGTCGCCAAGGGCGCATCGGCGGCATCGCTAATATCGCCATACCCCTTGCGCCGCGCGTCCGAGCCGATTTTGGCGTCGATATTGCCCGCCGTGCCCGGCATGTCGCGCGCACCCATCGCCTCGCAGCGCGCGGTTTCCATCGCACCCATCAGGTCGCGCGCCATCGCGCCCTGCGGCGCATATCGCGCGGCGGTGCCCTGATCGTGGTATTTGTGACGCAGCGCCAGCGCATCCGCCGTTCCGCGCGCCAGCAAGACCTCCTCTCGGGTCATGCGGCGGCTCACCTGGGGCAAACGCACGCTGTCGCCGGCCAATCCCGGCGGATCGCCCGTATAGGTCACCGCAAGGGCGGGAGCGTCGGCCATGACCCGCGTCGCCTCGGCCAGCGCCTTCTTGAACGGGTCTGCGGGGTTGTCGGAGGGGTTGAACTTGCTCATGTCCGATATGTGGACCGCAGGCGCGAGGAGGGCAAGGGATAGCAGGTGATTTCAAGGCCTGCCGCCTATTGATCAGACCCGCGCGCCATCAGCCACCGCGCCAATGCCTCAGAGTGCGTAGCGATCCACGCAGGTTTGGACGGCGATCACCAATTCGCGCCCATCATCGGCCAGATACGGCGTGCCGTCCCCGACAAGGCGGGGGTAAAAGCTTGTTCTTGCGGCACTTTCCGCATGGGTTTGAAACCCCGCCGCGCGATCTTCGATCTCCGGCAGGCTTGCGGTTCCCCCGGCCTGCTGAACCAGGGACGCGGGCGGCCCGCCAAAGGGCAAGCCATCGACCTCGGCCAGATCGTTGGCGAATTCATAGGCATATCCATAAGCCGACAGAACGGCGGCGCAATGCACGGCCATCGCCTCGCCCTCATCGGGCCAGCTGAGCGGTGAAACAGCCCCGGCGTGCGGGGCGGACAGGACCACGACGACAGCCGCGGCCCAAAGCCGATAATGACGCATCGTTTTCCCCTACACGAAAAAGCGGTGTTGACCCTACCTAGGTCCACACGCTGAAAATAAGGTTAACAGAACGGCAAAAAGGCGCAAAATCGCAAATGGCGCGGCCGCCGAGTTAACCCGTTGATGTTGCACGAAAGCGACCGCTAAGGATGGGTGAACCAATCCGGCTCGGCGTTGCCGCCACACAAAAGCACGCAAATTCGCTCGTCCGGTGCGGGCACATAAGCGCCCGAGGTGAGCGCCGCAAGCGCCACCGCACTGCCTGGCTCGCCGACCAGGCGCGTGCCCTCCCACAAAAGCTGCGCCGCTTGATAGGTGGCCGCGTCATCGACCAGGATCGCCTGATCTACATGGGCGCGGATCGCCTCGAAACTATCCACGCCCAAACGCGGGCCGCCAAGCGATCCGGCGGCCACACCGCTTGCCGATACGTCGATCTCCGGCCCCTCGCGCAGCGACCGTTCCAGCGTGTTGGTGGCCTCGGTCTCGACCGACACGATCTTGACCCGATCCCGGAAATACGACGCCACGCCCCCGATCAGCCCGCCGCCACCGGTGGACACGAATATCGTGTCGATCCCCCCCATCTGCGCCTCGATCTCGCGCGCCACCGTGCCTTGACCGGTCAGGGTCGGCACGGTGTCATAGGGATGCACCGACAACGCGCCGTTTTGTTCGGCATATGCTGCATATTCAGCCATGCAATCGGCCACCGACCCGTCGGTCAGCACCACCTCGCCGCCAAATGCGCGCATGCGGCGCAGCTTTTCCTCTTTGGCAATGGCGCGGGGCACGTAGATGCGGCTTTGGTGGCCCAGTTTCGTCGCGGCATGGGCCACCGCTGCGCCATGGTTGCCGCCCGACGCCGCCACGACGCCCGCTTCGGGCACGGCGCGGGTAAGCATGTTGAAAAACGCGCCGCGCACCTTGAACGAGCCGGTGACCTGCGTGTGTTCCAGCTTGAGTGTGATCGGCACGGGCAGATCCAGCGCCTCTGGCGGGACCGTCAGGATCGGCGTTTCGCGGATATGCGGCGCGATCAGGGGGGCCGCCGCGGCGATGTCATCGGGGGTCGGATATGGCATGACGCGACGATGGACCGACCGTTCAGTCCCGTCAATGCGTGCGCTATCTCCCGTCGCACGGATCGGGGGCGGGCGTGGCGTCCGGTCGCCCCTCGATCCGGCGCGCGATGCTTTGACTGCGGCGGATGATGCCCAATGTATTGCCCGGCAGGCCCACGGCATCAAGCACCGCACCCTCCACGGCGCCGCGCACTTCGCCCTGCACCCGCTGGCCCGCACGGCATTCGGCCTCGGCCCGCGATTGCGGGATGGTGGGGATGTTCGGCACGCCGGGAATGTCGCTGAGCGTGAGGCCCGGCGCGATCTCGGGGTCGAGTTGGTCGTTGATGTTGGGCGCGCGAATGTCGGCGATGATCGTGCCGCGATCCGGGCAGCGTAGGCGCGTGCCCTGCGGGGCGGGTCCAAGTACCGCGCACACCTCTCCATCGGCCAGCGTCACGGTTTCGCCCGCTTGATAGACCGGCTGGCAGGCCGCGATGGGCGTGATGACCGCAAGGGAAAGTAAGAGAGATCGCATGGCGCACACTAGCCGGATCGCGCGTCACACGGTCTAGGGGAAACATCCCCGCATCCGCCCCGCTTACGGCACCTGATCCGGGTTCGCGATCAGAAGCTGTAGATAATAGCCCACCACGACCTCATGCGATCACCGACGCCACGATGCCAGCCCCTTGCAGAGCGAAAAACACCCCAAGCGCCACAAGGCAAAAGCCCAAGCCACGGCGTCCGCGCCACAACAATCCAAGGCACCCGAACAAGAGCGGACCGGCGATATAGCCCAGAGTAAAGCCCGTGAACCCGGCCCAGTCGAACCCGGACGCCAGGCCTTCGGAGAAGATGATATAAAGCGGAACGGCGGTTTGCAGGACCAGCAACAACACAAAGGTGAACACCACCCACCACCAAACCGGTCGGCGGGCGGGCATTGCACTGCCCTCAGCCAATGCTCATCGAGGCGGCACTTTCCGGCAATTCCTCGTCAAAACACCGCTGGTAGAACTCGGCCACGGTCTGGCGCTCAAGCTCGTCGCATTTGTTGAGGAAGGTCA
>CAZPJO010000299.1:2153-3894 GCA_964586895.1 uncultured Roseicyclus sp. | reverse complement strand
GCTTTGGCGGCGGCTCGGATCTTGATGACGAGATCCCGTTCTGAGGACCGGCGTGTCGAGTTCTCTGGCGGCCGGGCCTCTGGCCGATGTCGGATGCCTCCGGCGGAGATTTGTTCGGCAAGATGAAACAGCAGGTCCGCGCGCAATCCGGCGCGGGGGCACGAGCATCTTTGGGGGAGTGTCATGACCCAGCCCATCAATCCCGCCTTTGCGGCGACCTTTCCGCCCCCGGTGATGGAGGCGCGGCGCTGGATCGATGGCAAGGTGTTTCCCGACGATCGCCCCTTGATGAACCTCAGCCAGGCGGCGCCTGTCGATCCGCCGCCCGAGCCGTTGATGCAGGCGATGGCCGACGCGATCCTGAGCGATGCGTCGGTGCATTTGTATGGGCCGGTTCTGGGTCGTGGCGATCTGCGTGAGGAATTGGCCAGCCAGTGGAGCGCGGGCTACGGCGGCGCGGTGCGCCCGGGCCAGGTGGCGATCACGGCGGGCTGCAATCAGGCGTTCGCATCGGTTCTTGCGACGCTGGCGGGTGCGGGGGATGAGGTCATCGTGCCATTGCCGTTCTATTTCAACCATCAGATGTGGCTTGATATGGCAGGGGTGCGCGGCGTCTATCTGCCGACCGGCGCGGATCTTTTGCCCGACCCGGAGCGCGCGGCCACGTTGATCACCGAGCGGACCCGCGCGATTGTGCTGGTCAGCCCCAACAACCCGGCCGGTGTGGAATATCCCCCCGCCGTGATGCGGGCGTTCTACGATCTGGCGAAGGCCCATGATCTGGCGTTGATTGTGGATGAAACCTACCGCGATTTCCATTCCGCTGAGGGTGCGCCGCATGATCTGTTCACCGATCTCGATTGGGACGGAACGTTGGTGCATTTGTATTCCTTCTCAAAGGCTTATCGCCTGACCGGCCACCGGGTTGGGGCGATCATGGCGTCCGAGGCGCGGCTGGCGGAGGTTGAGAAATTCCTTGACACGGTCGCGATCTGTCCGCCGCAGGTGGGCCAGATCGGGGCGCTGTGGGGGATGCGGAACCTGGGCGATTGGCTGGCCGGTGAACGGCTCGAAATCCTGGCGCGGCGCGATGCGATCCGGTCCGGGTTCCAGCGCCTTTCGGGATGGGAATTGCTTGGGTCGGGCGCCTATTTCGCCTATGTGCGTCACCCATTTGCGGAGGCCTCCGACGCCGTGGCCAAGCGATTGGTGGATGATGCGCATCTGCTGGTTCTGCCCGGCACCATGTTCGGCCCGCTCAAGGCGCAGGGCGGCTCGGGTCAGGCGGAGGCCACCTTGCGCATCGCCTTCGCCAATGCCGATGCGGCCGGGCTTGATGAAATGGTCACGCGCCTGGCCGCGATCACGCCCTGAACCGCTTGCCCCCCGTCCGGCAAACCCGTATCGATCTGCAACCGAAAATCACCCCAACCTGAGGGACGCGTGAGCAATGGCGAAAACTGCGGCGAAGAAAGTCGGCAATATCTTTGTCTGGATCCTGATGGGTCTGCTGTTCGTGGCGCTTGCGGGCTTTGGCATCGGCTCGTTCGCGGGCGGCTCCAGCCAGGTGGGCAGCGTGGGCGACGTCGAGATCACCGCCGACGATTACTACCGCGCGCTCAACAACGAATTGCGCGCCCAGATCGCCGACAGCGGCGAGGTCGTGACATTTGCACAGCTGCGCGCGCGCGGCGTCGATGAACAGGTTCTCTCCGGTCTGATCGCGCGGGCGGCGCTGAGC
>CAZPJO010000299.1:0-2143 GCA_964586895.1 uncultured Roseicyclus sp. | reverse complement strand
CGCTGAGCCATGAGGCTTCGGAAATGGGAATTTCCGTGGGCGACGAGGAAGTCGCGCGCCAGATCCAGCAGATCCAGGCGTTCCAGGGCACCGGCGGCGCGTTCGACCGCAACACCTATGAATTCGTCCTGGCCCAACAGGGGGCCACGCCGCGCGAATTTGAGGAAGACACCCGCGAAGACATCTCGCGCGCCCTGTTGCAGGCGGCCGTTGTCGGCGGCCTGACCCCGCCCGATCTGTTTGCCGAAACCATCGCCGCCTATCAGGGCGAGACGCGGGATTTCACCCGTTTGAGCGTTGGACGCTCTGAATTGGCCGAGGATCTGCCCGAGCCGACAGACGCCGATCTGCTTGCCTATTACGAAGAAAACCCGCAGCGTTTCACCCGCCCCGAGGCGCGCCGCATCACCTATGCCTGGATCATCCCCGACCATATCCGCGATGATGTGACCCTGTCCGACGATGATCTGCGCGGCCTCTATGTCGACCGGATCAACCTTTATGTGCAGCCCGAGCGCCGCCTTTTGGAACGGCTGGTCTTCGGGTCCGTCGACGACGCGCAGGCCGCCTATGACGCCATCGCCGCCGGGGACACGGATTTCGACACGATTATTGCGGACCGCGACCTGACGCTGGACGATGTCGATATCGGCGAAGTGGCCGCTGATGACCTGGGCGAGGCCGCCGCAGAAGCCGTCTTTTCCGACAGTGAAAGCGAGATCATCGGGCCGGTCGAGACCGACCTTGGCCCGACGCTGTTTCGGGTGAACGCGGTGCTGGAAGCCTCTGAGGTGACATTCGAGGAGGCCCGCGATGACCTGGCCGCCGAATTGGCCGGCGAGGCCGCGCGCCGTCAGATCGACGACATGCGCGAGGCGTTCGATGACCTGCTGGCCGGTGGCGCGACGCTTGAAGAGCTGACGGAAGACACCGACATGCGGCTTGCGACGCTTGATTACACGCCCGCCTCCGAAGACGGGATCGCGGCCTATGACAATTTCCGCGACGCCGCCGAGACCGTGGAGGAAAGCGATTTCCCCGAATTGCTGGAATTGTCGGACGGCGGGCTTTTCGCGCTGCGCCTTGATGAGATCGTGCCGCCCACCCTGCCCCCTCTGGAAGGGATCGAGGATGAGGTGGCCGAGGCCTGGACCAACAGCGCGCTGCGCGATGCGGTCGCGGCGCGCGCGTCGGAACTGGTTGCACAGATGGCGCAAGGGGCCACGCTCGAAGATCTGGGTGATACCGCCGAAGATCGTCTGATCCGCCGTCAGGATCTGCTGCCCGATCTGCCGCCCACCACCGTCGCGCAGGTGTTCCAGATGGAGAATATCGGCGATGTGGTGATGATCCCCGGCGCCGAGGCCGCCCATGTGGTTCGCCTTGATGCGATCAATTCCGCCACCCGCGATGCCCCCGACACCGCCCTTATCCTGCAAATCCTCGACCAGACCATCGCGCAATCCATCGCGACCGATATTTTCGAGGCCTATGGGCAGGCGACGCAGGCCGAAGCCGGGTTCACCACCAACGGCGCGGTGATCAATTCCGTCCACGCAGCCTTCCCCTGATGGCTGAGCTGAGCGATTTCGACGCCTTCCGCGAAGGCTGGGAGCGCGGCGAAAATCAGATCGTGCATGCGCGGCTCGCTGCCGATCTGGATACGCCGGTTTCGGTCATGCTGAAGCTGACGGATGCCGGGCGCGATGCCTTCATTCTGGAATCCGTGACCGGCGGCGAGGTGCGCGGGCGCTATTCGATCATCGGCATGAAACCCGACCTGATCTGGCGCTGCCGGGGCGAAACCTCCGAGATCAACCGCGCCGCCCGCTATGATCGCGACACCTATCAGCCATGCAGCCCGCCGCCGCTTGACGCGATCCGCGCGCTGCTGGCCGAGAGCGCCATCGACATGCCCGCCGACCTGCCCGCCGCCGCCGCGGGCCTGTTCGGGTATCTCGGCTATGACATGATCCGGCTGGTCGAGGATCTGCCCGATGTGAACCCCGACCCGCTTGGCCTGCCCGATGCGATTTTGATGCGCCCCTCCGTCATTGCCGTGCTTGACGGTGTGAAGGGCGAGGTCACGGTGGTCAGCCCGGCCTGGGTTTCCTCCGGCCTCAGCGCGCGCGCGGCCTATGCG
>CAZPJO010000298.1:0-3902 GCA_964586895.1 uncultured Roseicyclus sp. | reverse complement strand
GGCCCGCTCGGACCGGCTGGCCAAGTACAACCAGTTGATCCGTATCGAAGAACAGCTCGACGAGACCGCCGTTTATGCGGGCCGCTCGATCCTGCGGTGAGGGAATTTTTTGGGGGAGGCGATTTTATTAACCCACTCTCAGGACAGACCGCGTAGGGTGTTTGGAACAGTCACCAAGCTGGCCTGCTGACGCGGATGCGACCCCTCGATTATTTCCTTCCCGACCGGCGACCGGACGATCTCTCTCGGCTTTGGCAATCGGAGTTTGCACGGCCGGCGGAGGTGCTCGCACGGTATTTTGCGATTGTGGCGGCGGGCGCGGGTCTTTGGGCCTATAGCGGGATGCTGCACGGGCCCCTCTGGGCGGCGGGGTATCTGGGGTTCCAGGCGGTACTGAGCCTGTTCCTGCGCCGGGCCGGCGTCCCGCCGACGCGGCGGCAGCACCTTGTTGCAGCAATCCTGTTTTTCGGCACGGCAATGGCGTTTGCGTGGATGCCGATATACCTGCTGACGACGCGGGATGAGACACTGGTGTTTTGCGGGGCGATGGGGATTGCGGCGCTGACCGTGTTCAACCTCTGGCGAGACGAGCCGCCCACTTTCGTGTTCTATGCCGACCTGTCGATGGTGTGGTTCGCCCTGATCGTCGGGTTGATGACCTTCGTACCGCTGGCCGAGGGGTTGGCCGCAAAGGTGGTCATGGTGATCATCGCGGCGGCTTTCATCGGCTATTACACGATGGCACTGGCCACCACGCGACAGCACCGGCGCGCCTTGCGAGATGCGATGGATCGCGGGGTGGAGACGCAGAAGATGGAGGCCATTGGGCGCCTTTCAGGCGGCATTGCCCATGATTTCAACAACTTGCTGACTGTGATCCGGGGCAACCTCGACCTCTATCCCGAAATGCAAAGTGACCGTCAGCGGGCCGAAGTCATCGCTGAGGCCAGCCGCGCAGTAGACCGGGCGACGGGGCTGGTCTCGCAACTTCTGGTCTTTGCGCGGCGCGCGCCCCTGACGACGGAAGAGGTGGAGCTTGGCGCAGCGGTCTCAGACATCATGGTGATGGCCCAGCGCGTCCTGCCCGAGACGATCACGATCCGCGAGCAAACGCCAACCGGCCTGGTCTTCGCGCAATTGGACGCGGCACGGTTCAATTCGGCGCTCCTCAACCTTGTGCTGAACGCCCGCGATGCAATGGACGGGCGTGGCACGATTGTTTTGTCTGTCCGTCTCTGCCCCGGCGCAGCGATGGACCCCGATGAGCCCGCCGGTAACCATGTCCGCGTGGCGGTGTCTGACACCGGGCCAGGTATGTCGCCCGCGGTCCTGGAGCGCGCGTTCGAGCCGTTCTTCACGACCAAACCCGTCGGCGCCGGATCGGGGCTTGGCCTGCCGATGATCAAGGGCTTTGCCGAACAATCCGGTGGCCGGGTTTCCCTCGACACCGGTGCCAATGGCACGACAATCGCGATGCACCTCCCACTGCACATTCGCGCGGCCGCAACCGCCGCTGCGCCGCAACATCAACGCGAAGGACACGCAGCCCCATGACCGCCGATGAGATTATCACAACACTCGATCTGAGCCCGCATCCTGAGGGCGGGCATTACCGCCAGACCTGGGTGGCCGAAACTGAGGGGCGTCCGACCGGGACCTGCATCTATTTCCTGCTGAAAGCCGGGGAGGCGAGCCATTGGCACAAAGTCGATGCGACCGAGATCTGGCTTTACCACGCCGGTGCGCCGCTGATCCTGTCCATGGCCGCAGTGGACACAGGCCCTGCGGTCGATCACCTTTTGACGCCCGACCTGCACCGGGGCGCCCCGCAATTGATCGTGCCCGAAGGCCATTGGCAGGCGGCGCGCAGCACCGGGGATTACACGCTAGTGTCGTGCACCGTGTCGCCGGGGTTCCGGTTTGACGGCTTCACCCTCGCGCCCGAAGGCTTTGATATTCCGCGGTCCTGAGCCCTGTTGCAAAGCAAGCCCGCCCGTTGGGCAGAGCCGGAAACGCAGCGCTTGTACAAAGCGTGGCGTCGCCTCCGGCGGGCATTTTAAGGGAACAAAGATCACACGGGTCCAGAGAAGCCCCGACCTCTGGACGGGCTGCGACCTCGTTATCTTTGTTCCATAAATATGCATATCCAAGGCATGTCGATGGCGCGTCCTTCCGGGCAAGGCCCAATGTCTGCGGCATCGTCATCCTGCGCCCCACATCTGAAACTGGAAACCGCCAAGCGCGCCGCAGGCGCGCGCGGCGCCCGGCGACGGCGGAGCCGGCGCAACGCCCAAAGGGCGCGAGGCATCCCTTTAGCCTTGTCCTTTGCGGTTCGGGCGCGCCCGATGCCCGCCGCCTACCGGCGACGCCACACCCGTGGTGCCCGGGGCCGAGGTCGCAAGGCCAAGGTCCACCCGTAGCGCGAGATAGGCAAAGGCCTGCGCCTCCAGCGCGTCCCCGTCGAGGCCCACCTTTTCGACCGGCACGACATCGGCGGCAGTGGCATCCGCCAGCATCGCCATCAGGGTCGCGTTGCGCCGCCCGCCGCCGGTCGCGTAGATGATCTGCGGGCGGTGCGGCAGATGCGGCAGGGCCCGCCCGACCGCGCCCGCAGAACACGCCGTCAGCGTCGCGGCCGCATCGGCATCGGACAGGGCGGCCACCTCTTCCGTCAGCACCGCGAAGGCGTCGCGATCAAGCGATTTGGGCGGCGCGGTCTCGAACCACGGATCGCTCAGCATCCGTTCCAGGATGCCCATGTCGATCTGCCCCTGCCCGGCCAGCGCGCCACCGGCGTCGAACCGGCCAAGCCCGCGCGCGGCCATCAGGTCGTCAATCGGCGCATTCGCGGGGCCCGTGTCGAAGGCAAGGCAGGCCCCCGGCATCTCTGGCGCATCGCAGCCGGGGTCGACATA
Source organism: uncultured Roseicyclus sp. (assembly GCA_964586895.1). Classification (GTDB taxonomy): domain Bacteria; phylum Pseudomonadota; class Alphaproteobacteria; order Rhodobacterales; family Rhodobacteraceae; genus Gymnodinialimonas. The sequence goes on along the minus strand of CAZPJO010000298.1, from coordinate 987 downwards.
GGACAAATTCGCCACGCCGCCGAGGTTGAGGAATACGACCGGCGCCGTCGCCCCGATCCAGCGCGCGCAGGCCTAGTGGTAGAACGGGGCCAGCGGCGCGCCCTGCCCGCCAAGCCCTACAGCGGCCGAGCGGAAATCCGAGATCACCTCGACCCCCAGCGCATCGGCAAGCACCTGCCCATCGCCCACCTGATGGGTGCGCCCCCCCTGCGGATCATGGGCCAGCGTCTGACCATGGAAGCCCAGAAGCGACACATCGCGCAAATCGGCGAGGGCCGCGATATGGGCGGCCTCCACGACCTTGGCCGCCGCCTGCGCGCGCGCCTCGCCCGGCCACGCGCCCATCGCCGCGCGCAACACCGCGCGGTCCGCCTCGGAATAGACGGCCTCGCGTGTCTCACCAAAGCCCATGATATCAACGCCGTCGGTCTCGATCACCGCAACATCGACCCCGTCGAACGACGTGCCCGACATGGCGCCTGCCACACGCACCGGCGCGCGGGCGTCACTTGCCCGCCCGTGGGCATAACCACGGCCCTTTTCCTTGCCCGCCATTCCCGCTAGACCCTCCCGGCACTTGTTTGGCACCCCTAGAATGGCCCGGACCCACCATGACCTACCACCCCAAATCCGACTTCCTGCATGTGATGATCGAGCGCGGCTTCCTCGCCGATTGCACCGATTACCAGGGGCTTGATGACGCGCTGATGGCGGGGGTTGTGCCGGGCTACATCGGGTTCGATGCGACGGCCACGTCGCTGCATGTCGGCTCGCTGATGCAGATCATGACGCTGCGCTGGCTGCAAAAAACCGGCCACAAGCCGATCACCTTGATGGGCGGCGGCACCACGAAAGTCGGCGATCCAAGCTTTCGCGCGGATGAACGCCCGCTTCTAACACCCGGAAAAATCGACGAAAACATCGCAGGCATCAAAAAGGTGTTCTCGACCTATATCACCTATGGCGACGGCGAGAGCGATGCGTTGA
>CAZPJO010000297.1:3703-3927 GCA_964586895.1 uncultured Roseicyclus sp. | reverse complement strand
AGCCGATACGCTGCGGGTCTACAAACTTTCCAAACGCTTCGATCAGGACATCTCGGCCGTCTGCGGGGCGTTCAACCTGATCGTCATCGACGGCGCGATCACGTCGGCCCGCATCGCGTTCGGCGGCATGGCAGGCACCCCGAAACGCGCCGCCTCGGTCGAAGCCGCGTTGATCGGCCAGCCTTTCAATTCCGCCACTGCGCAGGCCGCCCTTGCGGGTTTTG
>CAZPJO010000297.1:0-3693 GCA_964586895.1 uncultured Roseicyclus sp. | reverse complement strand
AGCGCCCGGCGAGTTAGTCGAGGCCGTGACAATCCCAAAGGGCGAAACCGCGCTTCGTTGCTACAAGCTTTCGAAGCGGTTTGATCAGGACATTTCGGCGGTCTGCGGCGCTTTCAACATTACCGTCGCAGAAGGTGTTGTGCAAACCGCTCGGATTGCCTTCGGTGGTATGGCAGGGGTGCCTAAATCCGCCGAGGCCGTGCAACGCAAATTGGCGGGACAGCCTTGGAGTATCGATACTATTCAGGCGGTTTTACCGTTGTTTAGTGAAGATTTTAAACCTCTGAGCGATATGCGTGCAAGCGCCTCGTACCGCCTGCAAACGGCCCAGAACATGCTGCTGCGCTATGTGGCCGAGATGTCAGGGCAGGCGACCGATGTGTTGGAGGTCCGGCCATGAGCGTGCGCAAATCCCTGCCCCATGATGCCGCGTGTCTGCATGTCACCGGTCAGGCGCGTTATGTTGACGATATTCCGACACCGCCCGATTGCCTTCACCTGGCCTTCGGCGTCAGCCAGGTCGCAAAGGGCCGGATCGAGATGCTGGACCTCGCGGCCAGCCACTCCTCCGCAGGCGTCGTCGCAGTTGTATCGGGTGCGGAGCTCTCGCCGATCCCCGATTGCTCGCCCTCGAACCATGATGAGCCATTGCTGTCGGACGGAAGTGTCCATTATGCGGGCCAGCCCCTGTTCGTTGTTGCTGCCAGGAGCCACCTTGAGGCGCGCCGCGCCGCCGCGCTGGCGCGGGTCGACATGCGCGAGGAGCGCGCGATCCTGACGCTGGACGATGCCCTTGCAGCCGACAGTCGGTTCGAAGACGGGCCGCGTATATACGCCAAGGGGGATGTGGAGACAGCGCTCCACGGCGCGGCCCATGTGATCGACGGCCAGATCGAGATCGGCGGGCAGGAGCATTTCTACCTTGAAGGGCAATCCGCCCTCGCCCTGCCGCAGGAAGGCGGGGATATGATGGTGCATTCCTCGTCGCAGCACCCGACCGAGATCCAACACAAGGTCGCCGCCGCGCTTGGCCTGCCGATGCATGCAGTGCGGGTCGAGGTGCGCCGTATGGGCGGCGGATTTGGCGGGAAGGAAAGCCAGGGCAACCACCTCGCGATCGCCTGCGCGATCATGGCCGCGCGCACCGGTCGACCCTGCAAGATGCGCTATGACCGCGACGATGATTTCATCATCACCGGGAAACGCCATGATGCACGGATTTCTTATCGCGCTGGGTTCGATGCCGATGGCCGGATCCTGGGCGTGGATTTCACCCATTTGATCCGCTGCGGATGGGCGATGGATCTGTCCCTGCCGGTGGCCGACCGCGCCATGCTTCACGCCGACAACGCTTACCTTCTGCCCACTGCCCGCATCACCTCGCACCGGCTGAAAACCAACACCCAAAGCGCCACCGCGTTTCGCGGATTTGGCGGGCCCCAGGGCATGGTCGGAATTGAACGCGTCATGGATCACGCGGCCCATGTGTTGGGGATGGATCCCTTGCACCTTAGGCGCGTGAATTACTATCGTGCGGCGCGGGCGGAAAATGCGGATGCCTCCGGCGGAGGTTTTTCTGGCAAGATGAAAGGGGCGCGGCTCGAGAGCGCCAACCTTTCCGGGCGCGGCTCGGTGCGTGTGTCGGGGGGCAGTGGCAGCGCAAAACGCTTTGGTGCGGCGCATTCTCCGGCCCCGGCAGGCGAGGGCCCCAATACAACGCCTTATGGGATGGAGGTGGAGGATTTCATTCTTGAAGACCTCTCGAAGAGGTTATCCACAAGCTGTGCGTTCGAAAACCGCAAGCGACTTGTGGATAGATGGAACCAAGACAACGCCATTTTGAAACGTGGGATTGCGCTGACGCCAGTGAAGTTCGGCATCTCGTTCACGCTCACGCACCTCAATCAGGCGGGCGCTTTGGTGCATGTCTATCAGGATGGCTCCATCCACATGAACCACGGCGGGACCGAGATGGGCCAGGGCCTGTTCCAGAAGGTCGCGCAAGTGGCCGCAGATCGGTTCGGGTTGGACGTGGGCCACGTGAAAATCACCGCGACTGATACCGGCAAGGTGCCCAACACATCGGCCACTGCGGCCTCGTCGGGAACCGACCTCAACGGGATGGCCGTGAAGGCCGCGTGCGACACGATCCGCGACCGGATCGCGGAGGTCGTGGCGCCCGAGTTGCAGTCCGAACCCGAGCAAGTGATATTCGCCGAGGGAGAAGTCCGCGCGGGCGAAGCCGCCATGCCCTTTGCCGAAGCCGTGACGAAAGCCTACATGGCCCGCGTCAGCCTCAGCGCGACCGGCTTCTACAAGACCCCCAAGATCGAGTGGGACCGCATCCGTGGCCAGGGCCGCCCGTTCTTATACTTTGCCTATGGCGCCGCCTGCTCCGAGGTCGTGATCGACACGCTGACCGGCGAAAACCGTATCTTGCGCACCGACATCCTCCATGACGCAGGCGCGTCTTTGAACCCCGCGCTGGACATTGGCCAGGTGGAGGGTGGTTTCGTGCAAGGCGCGGGATGGCTCACCATGGAAGAATTGGTCTGGGACGATACCGGTGCGTTGAAGACCCACGCGCCATCGACCTACAAGATCCCCTGCGCCTCCGATGCGCCGCCCGTCTTCAACGTGGAACTATACGACGGTGCGAACCGCGAAGACACGATCTATCGCTCCAAGGCGGTGGGTGAGCCGCCGTTCATGCTGGGGATTTCCGTCTTTTCCGCCCTTGGCCATGCCTGCGCGGCGGCGGGTCCGCATTTCCCCGACCTCCAGGCGCCCGCCACGCCCGAGGCAATCCTTGCGGCCGTTGAGCGCGCCCGTGGCTGACAGAATAACCGTGCGGGTGGCGCAAACCCGCGGCTCCGTCCCGCGTGAGGTCGGCGCCACGATGCAAGTCTTTTCGGATCACATCGAAGGCACCATCGGCGGTGGCGCGTTGGAATGGGAAGCCATCCGGATGGCACGGGACATGCTGCCTGCATCGTCGGGCGAGGTGCGACACACGTTCCCTTTGGGCCCGGACCTTGGCCAGTGCTGCGGTGGCGTTGTCGTGCTGGATTTCATGCGTGATCCAACGCCCGCGCGGGCCCCGAAAAACCCGCTCTTCATCTGGGGTGCCGGCCATGTGGGCCGCGCGATTGCCGCGACCATCGCACCCCTCGACGCCTTCGACATCACGCTTGTCGACGACGCCGCCACACGCTTGCCCGCGCAACTTCCGCCCCGCGTGGCGCCTCTGGTCGCCATCGACATGCCTCGCGCCGTGACCCACCTTACGAATGACGCAGACCACTTCATCCTCACCTATTCGCACGACATTGACCTCGCGCTGTGCGATGCGCTTCTACGCCATGGGTTCCGAACCTGCGGCTTGATCGGGTCGGCCACGAAATGGGCCCGCTTTCGCAAACGTCTCGCTCAGATGAGCCATGCGGATGCACAAATTTCGCGCATTTGCTGCCCAATCGGCGACCCAAACCTTGGCAAACAACCCCAAGCCATTGCGATTGGGGTGGCCGCGCGGCTACTTGGTGGGCAAATGCCGCAAGAATCGGCAGACACTGCGCCACCGTCTGGTGGGTCATGACCGCGCCACTTCTCGTCATCCGGGGGCTGTCCAAAGCCTTTCCCGGCGTCATCGCGTATGACGGGGTCTCGTTTGGTTTTCAGCGCGGGGAAGTG
>CAZPJO010000296.1:0-3948 GCA_964586895.1 uncultured Roseicyclus sp. | reverse complement strand
CAACCAATACCTGCCGCCGCGCCCAAAAGACGACCTTCCGCAATCGGACGGGCCCGAATTCGACGTGCTCGCGCCCTATCTCGACCCCGTCGCGGAAAACCCCGGCGGCTTCATCGGCTGGCTGGACAAGGCCCTCGATAAACTCCCGTCCAAAGGCGCCTAACGCATGCATCCCGCCCCCTCTGTCATCATCTTCACCACGCTCTCGGGTCTGGGCTTCGGGTTTCTGACCTTCCTTGGCCTCGGCCTGCCCTTTGCGACCGGATGGCTCGCGTTTTGGTTCTTTGCGGTCGCCTATGTGCTGGCGGTCGGGGGGCTGATCGCGTCAACCTTCCACCTCGGCCACCCCGAACGCGCCTGGAAAGCCTTCTCGCAATGGCGCACAAGCTGGCTCTCGCGCGAAGGCATCTGCGCCGTCGCGGCGCTCATGGTCATGGCGATCTACGGCGCGGGCCTTGTCTTTGCCGATACGGCCCTTGCCCCCATCGGGTATCTCGGCGCGGCACTTTCACTTGCGACCGTCTTCACCACCTCGATGATCTACGCGCAGATGAAGACCGTCCCGCGCTGGCACATGCCCTGGACGCCCGCGAAGTTCCTCATCCTGTCGCTCGCGGGCGGCGCGCTTCTGGCCGGGCAGGCCACGCTCGCCATCGTGCTGCTGATCCTGGCAGGCGGCATAACCATCGCCACATGGATCATCGGCGACACCGCCTTCGCCCGCTCCGGCACCGATATCGAAACCGCCACCGGCCTGGGCCGCATCGGCAAGGTTCAGGCGTTCGAGCCGCCGCATACCGGCACCAATTACCTGTTGCGCGAATTCGTCCATGTCGTGGGCCGCAAACACAGCCAGAAACTCCGTGTGATCGCCTTCGCCCTTGCCTTCGTGCTGCCAATAACCCTTCTGCTGTTGGCCCCAACAAGCCACCGATGGGTCCTGCTCGCAATCGTCAGCCACGGCGCAGGCGTCGCCGTCGCGCGCTGGCTCTTCTTTGCCGAGGCCGAACACGTCGTGGGCCTCTATTACGGCAAGCGCTGACCCGGCCCCAACCGCCGCCAACCCAGCCCAATAACCTGTCCGCAGGATCCCGCCCATGGCGCGGGTTTTGCGTTTGCAATCGCCGTGCCATGCGCCACATCTTGTCGCAACGCTTCCCCTATCCAAAGGACCCCAACATGCGCGCCCTCACCTTCGCCATCGCCCTCGGCCTCACGCCGGTCGCCGCCTCTGCCCAATCGGTCGAAGACCTTGCCCGCGAATACGCGGCCCTGCCCGCCGTGCAGGAGATGACCGCCGCCATGTTCTCGCCCGAGGCCTCCGCCGCGCAGATCGCCGCGACCCTGCCGCCGGGTGTGGAGCTGAGCGAGCAGCAGCTTTCCGATCTTGGCAACCTGCTCTCCGAAGAGCTGGTGGATTTTCAGCCTCGGCTCGAAGTGTTGATGATCGACGCCATGGCCGAGACCTTCACCGCCGAAGAACTCACCGCGATGATCGACTTCTATTCCTCCGATGTGGGGCGCTCGATCCTGGTGCAGACGCAGCCGATGTTCACCAACATCATGACCCAACTCGCCCCCGAAATGCAGGCCCGCATGATGGGCCGTCAGGCCGACATCATGGCCATCATCATGGGGCAGTAAGGCGCGCGGCGGGTCGGAACCGGCCCGCCCCCTCACATCAGATGCGCGAAATCCGGGTGCGCTTCGAACCGCCATTTGCGCAGCGGCCCGGCCATCACGTTGAGGTAATACATCTCAACCCCGTAAGGCGTCCCGCAGGGGTGATGCCCCTTGGGCACCAACACCACATCGCCGTCGCTCACCGCCATCGTCTGATCCAAGCCGCCGTCCTCGGTGAACACCCGCTGCACGCCAAACCCCGTCGCGGGGTTCAGCCGGTGATAATACGTCTCTTCCAGATAGGTGATGCGCGGGAAATCATCCTCGTCATGGCGGTGCGGCGCGTAGCTGCTCCAATGGCCCGCGGGCGTGAACACCTCCGTCACCAGAAGGCTGTCGGCCACGTCACGATCTTCCATCGCGATGTTGTGGATATGGCGCAGGTTGGTGCCCTGCCCCCGCTCTACCATCTCGATGCCCTCCGGCCCCAACACCTGCGCAGGCCGGTCGCCGCCGCCCGGCGCGGAACACACGGCCAGCACGCAATCGCTCACCGCTTCGACCCGCCACGCCCCCGGCACATAGGCACAGGCCGGCGGCGTCTTTTCCCAGACGCTCATCCGCACGCCCATTTCGCCGAACCCCTCCACCGACGCGCGGCCCTCAACCAGCACAAGGATCACCTCTCGGCCCGCTCCGCCGCCGTCGGCCACCTCGCCCGGCGCAAGGTGCCACAGGTCAAACCCCACATAGCCCCACCGCGCCGTTTCCGGTGTGATGCGATGCACGCGCCCCGCCGTGCCGCCCGGTTTCACCAGTAAATTCATCCCCTGCGCCGCTCCTTCAGCTTGTCCATCTCGGCCTCAAACGCCTCCGCCGTCATCCCCCGCTCCATCGCACGACGGAACAGGAACAACATGCTTTCCGGCGCCCGTCCCCCTTTGGGCGGATCCCTGTCGAGATGCGTCGGAAACGCATAGCCCTCCGCCGCCGCGTTCACCGCTGCCTCTAGGCCCCCCGGCCCAAATCCGCCCGTAACCAGCATCTGCTGCACCACCGGATACAGCATCCGGCACATCGCATCGCGGTCCACCACTTCCATCGCGCGGCCCATGCACGACGACACCTGAAACAGGTTCACCATGCGCTGCACGTCCTTCGTGCGGTTGTCCCCCGCCGCATGGAACAGCGCCGGGTTGAAGAAGATCAGATCACCCTTCACCAACGGCAATTGAACGAAGGCCTTTTCAAAGATCTCCGCGAATTCGGGTCGGTGAAACGCCATGTAACCGGGCACAAACCCCTGCGAAAACGGCAGCAATTTCGTGGGCCCCGCCTCCACCGGCACGTCGCAATGCGCCACCCCGCCCTGCAGGGTCAGCATCGGCGACAGCTCGTGGATATGCGGCGGGAATTCCCCGGCATGGACCTCCTGCATGAAGCCCAGATGATAATCGCGATGCGCCGATTGCGCCTTGCCGCCGGGGCGCACCACATTGACCTGCGCGGTCATCTGATACCACGGGCCGACCCATGCCTCCGACACCGCGTCAATCGCAGCACACCCGTGGTAGCGCGCAAAAACCTCCGGGTCCGCGCGGCACAGCTTTTCCAACGCGTTCCAGATCCGCGCATTCGTGCCCGCCTTGGCGAAGTGGTCGCCGCCGCCCACACCGGCCTCTGCCTCGTCGGCAATGATCTTATCAAAGATCGCCGTCGCCGCGTCGATCACGCCGGTGTCGGAATACGCGTTTTCGATCTTCAACGCGCCGGGCCCCGCGCGAAGGACCCACATCCATTCCTGCATCAACGCCCATTTGTCATAGCCGTTCAACGCGCCCGATGGGTTGCCATCGTAAACCGGCACATTCGCCTCGATCCGGGCGGCCATCGGCACCTGTTCGGGCCGAAGCGCCTGCCCGATCAACGCGCGAAACGCCGCCACATCCAGATCGCGACCAAACCATCCGCCCGCCATCGCCATCTCAGACGGTGCCCCCCAAAGACCCCTCCAACTGCGCCATCTCCTGACCGCCCGCCATCAGGTCCTGCAACTCCTCCGGCGTGATCTCTCCACGCGCCGCCGTGCCCAAAGTCTTACCTCTGTTAAGAACTGTGAACCGGTCGCCCACCGCCATCGCGTGGCGCACGTTGTGGGTGATGAACACCACCCCGATCCCCGCCTTGCGCACCCGGTCCACCGTGGCCAGAACGTTCGACGTCTGCCGCACACCCAGCGCGCTTGTCGGCTCGTCCAGGATCAGCACTTTCGCCCCGAAATAGACCGCGCGCGCAATCGCCACGGTCTGTCGCTCGCCCCCCGAA
>CAZPJO010000295.1:0-3952 GCA_964586895.1 uncultured Roseicyclus sp. | reverse complement strand
TGTCGGTCGCGCCGCGCCCATACATCCCTTCGCCGTCGATCTCGGCCCCGAAGGGCGGAAAGGTCCAGGCCGCTTCATCACCAACGGGCACCACATCGGTGTGGCCGTTGAACCCGAATGCCTTTCCGTTGCCGCGTTCTCCCCATTTCGCATAGAGGTTCGCGATGCCGCCCCGGTCCACGCGGGTGCAGGCAAAGCCCGCCTCCGACAACAGCGCCTCCAGCAGGACAATCGCGCCGCCTTCAAGCGGGGTGACGGAATTGCAGCGGATCAGGTCGGCGGTCAGGGCCACGGGATCGATGGGGTTTGCGGGATCAACGGGGGCGTGGGTCATGCGAACCTCTGGAAAAGACGCGGGAACCCGAAACCTATCGGCGTGGCAGGCAGACCACAATGCGGCGCGAAGGTGGCGCAATGGCGTTGAAAGATTGGATTTATCCACAGGCCCTCTTTAGGTTAACGCAATAATAATACGCCGAGGCAGGCAGCGGACGCCCATAAAAAACAAGGGTGCCGCATCGAGTAGAGTAATGAGAGTTTCGCTTTGATCGCAGCGTCCCGGTGGCGTGCGGTGATCGTTTGGCGTTGCGTGATGTTTGCCTGTTCTCGGCCCGAATTGGGTGAAGTCAGGCCATGCCCCCCACGGGACAAGAGCTTTCGATCAACGAATCCGCGTCAGCGGTGCAGATGGCCCAGACGATTTTCGGGCCGGGTGTCACCGTGAATTCGGCCAGCTATACCGGCTGGAGCCAATCGTCGGGCATCTATACCGGCGGCGACGCCGTGTCGGGCCGGCTGACCCCGTCGGACACCGGTGTGATCCTGTCCACCGGCCGGGCCAGCGACATCACGCGGTCCAGCGGTGATCCGAACCGGGTCAGCAACGAAACCACCAACACCCCCGGCCCCACCAACGATCCCGACTTCAACGCCGTGGCGGGCACCGCGACTTTTGATGCGTCGTATATCGAGGCGAATTTCACGCCCACGACCGATTTCATATCGGTGCAGTTCACCTTCGCCTCGGACGAATACCCGGAATTCACCGGCTCCATCTACAACGATGCGGTGGGCGTCTGGATCAACGGTAATCTGGTGACATCACCCACGGTGAACGTCACGCAGATCAACTCGGTCAACCAGAACGACAATTCAACGCTGTTCAATGACAACACCGGCGACGCGTTCAACACCGAGATGGACGGGTTCACCGTGACCCTCGCGCTGCTTATCCCGGTTGAAATCGGCGTGCCCAACGACATCAAGATCGGCATCGCGGATGTGGCGGATGCCAATTACGACAGTTCCGTCCTGATCGCGGCGGATTCGATCCAGGGCGAATTCATTGCCTATGACGATGTCGTCGCCCGGCAGGAAGGCGTGGTCGCGGTTCTGGATGCGCTGGCCAATGATCCGACCTCGGGCGGGATCGCGTTCATCACCCATATCAACGGGATCGAGGTTAATCCCGGCGATACCATCACGCTGAATTCCGGCCATCAGGTCACGCTTTTGCCGTCCGGCGAGATGGAAATCATACCGCCCGCCGATCAGACCGGCCTTGATGACGAAGAAAGCTTCAACTTCACCTATACCGCCGATGATGGCACCGGGATCACCGACACCGCCTTTGTCACGGTCACGACGATCCCGTGTTTCGTGCGCGGCACACGGATCCTGACGGACCAGGGCGAGCGATTGGTCGAAGACCTGCGGCCCGGCGACCGGATCGAGACCCGCGACAACGGCCTGCAACCGATCCGCTGGATCGGCACGCGTACGGTCGCCGCCGAGGGGCGCCATGCGCCTGTGGTCATCGAGGAGGGTACGTTCGGGATGCATCGCCGTCTGGTCGTGTCGCCGCAACATCGCGTGATGCTGACCCATTGGATGGCCGAGCTGATGTTTGGCGAGGATGAGGTTCTGGTCGCGGCGAAAGATCTTGTAAATGATTGCTCGGTTCGGGTTCTTGAGGGCGGCGAGGTAGAATATTTTCACCTGCTGTTCGACCAGCATCAGATCATCTGGTCCGAGGGCCTGACCACCGAAAGCTTCCTGCCCGGGCCGACCGTGATCAACGATCTTGATGCGGCGGTGCAGGACGAGGTCCTGTCGCTGTTCCCCGAGATCGACCGCGCCACCAAGCAGGGCTATGGGCCCTCCGCGCGCCGTCCGCTGCGGGGGTATGAGGCCCGCGCGATGTTGGGCTGACGGGGCGCGCGCGCATGTCATGGACTGCCATATGGGCCGAAGGCCGTGCGATCCGGACGCCACGCTCAGGGCGCGATGGGCCGCTCAAGGCGATGACCCTGTGGCTTGAGTTGACCGGCCCGCGCCGTCCGCCGCGCAAGCGCAAATATGCGCCCGACGTTCCCCTGCGCCTGTGGCGGGGTCAGGCCGAAGATCCCGGCCGCGCGATCACCCTGTTCCTGATGCCCGACGGGGCCCTGCGCCTTGTGCATGGCGAGATCGACCTGTGCACCGCGCCCGATACCTTGCGCCCCGGCGAAACCATAGGGCTGCGCTATGTCGCCTGCCACGCGGGGCGCAATGACGTGCTTGAGATCACCAATTACGACCAGGGTCAGAGCCAGAGCCTGCGCGCCGCGCTGGCGCAGGAGGCGCATCTGCCCGAGGCGATCCCGGCCCATGACGGATACCTGAACGTGGCCCATATCGCCGCCATCGCGCCGTGCCTTGTGCCTGCGACCGATCTGCCCGGCATCGAAAGCGGCGCGATGGTGGCCACCGCGCAGGGGCCGCGCCCGGTGGAGGCCCTGCGCAAAGGTGATCTGCTGGTGGATGCCGCCGGCGCGGTCCATCCGCTGCGCTGGATCGAGGCGCGCACACGGCTTTGCATCGGGCGCACCGCACCGATGCGGATGCGCGCACCCTACTTTGGGCTGTCGCGCGATCTGGTGGTCACGCCGCAGACCCGCCTGCTGCAATCGGGGCCGGTGGTGGATTATCTCTGCGGCACCGATGCGGTTCTGGCCAATGCCGGAGATCTCGCCAACGGGCGCGCGGTGTTTCGCGACCGCGACAAGCCGATGCGGACCTTCTTTCACATGATGTTGGATGACCCGACCTGTATAATGGTCGAAAACTGCCCCATCGAGACCGCGCATCTGGGCGATGTCATGGCGCTGGCCGATCCGCAGATCGGGGCCACCGCCGCGCCAAGCCTGCGCGACATGACCCCGTCGCTGCCTTTGCTGGACCGGGCCACGGCGCGCGCGCTTCTGACCGCGAATTCGCGGGCGGCCTAGGGCGTTTCGGGGCCGTTTTCCTCACCATCGAAAAACGGCGTCATCTGCACCACGATCACCGCATTCTCGGCCAGCGCACGGTCCATCAGCCCGCGTTCTTCCGCGTTGATCTCATCGCCTTGCGCCTCGCGCTCGGCCCTCGTGCCGTAGCCCGTCACGTCAAGCGGGTTGAGATCGGCCTGCTTGAGCACGGCCACCGTTTCGCGCACCGCCTCGGCCTCATCCACACCGCTGGCAAAGCACAAAAGCCCCGCGCCCGTTGAGCCGTCGGGCAAGCCGTCGCCCTCCTTGCGCCCGACCTGCACCAGAAGGGTGTAGACGTCGGTCGGGCGTTTGGGTTTCTTGGGTTTGTCGGCCAATGGTTAACGACCCCGCAACATGCGGATCACGGCGATCAGGATGCAGGCCCCGAGGAAGCCCGCGAAGCCCTGGCTGATCCATGTTGGCGACGTGGTCGCCCCCACAAGCCCAAGCGCGAAATTCCCGACAATCGCGCCCACGATGCCGAGGACCACGTTGGTCAGGATGCCGGTGCGGGCCTGCATGAACATCGACGCGGCCCACCCGGCAAGGCCGCCCACGAAAATCGCTGCGATCAATCCCAGACCCTGCATCGCCTCAATCCCGCAGCAACTCATTGATGGACGTTTTAGTGTGCAAGGAAAAATCCCTGAATTGTGGGA
>CAZPJO010000294.1:0-3963 GCA_964586895.1 uncultured Roseicyclus sp. | reverse complement strand
GCGCAGGCCTGCGCAGCGAAGGCTTCGTTGGCTTCCACGAGGTCCAGATCTTCGACCTTCCAGCCAGCTTTTTCCAAAGCTTTGCGGGAGGCATAGATCGGGCCCACGCCCATGATGGACGGGTCAAGGCCCGCAGTGGCATAGGAGGCGATGCGCGCAAGTGGCTGAATGCCGCGCTTTTCGGCATCGTCGGCGGACATCAGGAGCGTGGCGGCGGCCCCATCGTTGAGGCCGGAGGCGTTGGCCGCGGTTACGGAGCCTTCCTTTGCGAATGCGGGGCGCAGTTTTTGCATCGCTTCCATCGTTGCGCCGTGGCGGATGTATTCATCTGGATCCACGGTGATGTCGCCTTTGCGGTTTGGCACGATGACAGCCGCGATTTCATCGGCGAACTTGCCCGCTTTTTGGGCGGCTTCGGCTTTGTTTTGCGACGCAACGGCGAATTCATCCTGCTGCTCACGGGAAATCTGCCATTGTTCGGCGACGTTCTCGGCGGTCTGGCCCATGTGGTAGCCGTTGAAGGCATCCCAGAGGCCGTCGCGGATCATCGTATCGATATACTTCATGTCGCCCATCTTCTGACCCTGACGGAGGGCTGCAGCATGGGGCGACATCGACATGTTTTCCTGCCCACCCGCGACGACGATCGCGGCGTCGCCAAGCTGGATATGTTGTGCGCCGAGGGCTACTGCACGCAGGCCGGATCCGCAAACCTGGTTGATGCTCCAAGCGGCGGCTTCCTTCGCGAGCCCTGCGTTGATGTGGGCTTGGCGTGCGGGGTTCTGGCCCTGTGCTGCGGTCAGGACCTGACCGAGAATGGTTTCTGACACCTCTGCCTTGTCGATCCCGGCGCGGGCCACGACCGCTTCGATCACGGACTTGCCGAGGTCGTGCGCGGGGGTGTTGGCGAAGGAGCCGAGGAAGCTGCCGACCGGCGTGCGGGCGGCTGAAGCGATGACGACATTGGTCATGTGGAGGTGTCCTTTCCTGTCCGGGTCGGATCACATGTAACAGCCCGACCGCATGCAATTGTTGCGCTGCGTCTTACGGGTCTGGACGGGGGAAGGGCAACGGACACGGTGTCTCAGGCAACAATACAAGGGCGGATATGCGCCGCTTGCGGGGCTGAGCCGGACAACGTCAGGCGGATTTCGCCATGATCGGATCGATGAGTTTCGGCAGGTTCATACTCGGCGCGCCGTAGTAATAGCCTTGGAGGCAATCCGCGCCCGCCTTTGCCAGCCAACTCGCGTCGGCGGCATTTTCGACGGATTCCGACACCACCATCATGTCGAAGTGTCTGGCGAGCGAAATCAGAGCTTCTGTCAGGACCTGGTTGTCGGGGTCATTGGCGACATTGCGGGAAAACTGGCCGTCGATCTTGAGGATATCGAAGTAGAAGGTTTTGAAATAGCGGAAGGCGGTGTAGCCCGCGCCGAAATCATCGAGCGCGAATGTGATGCCCTTGTCCTGCAGATCTTCCATGAAGATCGCGACAATCTCGGGCATCATCATGACCGAGCCTTCTGTGATTTCGAGGATCAGACGTTCAACCACAGTGGGATAATCCCGCAGATATGCCCGCAGGGTTTGCATCCAGCGGGGATAACCGACCGAGCGGGCCGACATGTTGATGGACAGGCGCAGGTTCGGGTGGGCCTTAAGCGCCTCAAGTCCGATCTTGAGCGCGGTGCAGTCAATCTGGCGACCGATATCCGTATCTTCGACCGCGCCCATGAAATCGCGTGCCGGTATCACGCGCCCGGTTTCGTCGAGGACACGGATCAAGCCTTCGAAGAACGCAATCCCCTTGCCATCCGAGCGCATGATCGGTTGATACGCCAGCCGCGTGTCGCCGCGCGCGATGGCCTGTTGGACCATGGCAAGCGTGCCACGGTCGCGCTGTGAGATTGCGGCATCCAGCGGGCTTTCCGTACCGGGTTCCACAGGCTCAACTCTGGTGTCGGGCATCATCCCACTCCGAAAAGAATCTCACGATCGTTTTGGCGATTTGACGTGTCAGCCCTTAAGGAAGGGTGAAGTTCGACATTCGAGACAAAAGCCGGAGATACTGGACATGGATGAAAAGGATCACGGGCGGTGCGGTTGGTGTGGAACGGCCGCGGATTATGTCGCGTATCACGACACGGAATGGGGCGTGCCGGAATATGACAGCCGGGCGTTATGGGAGAAGCTGATCCTTGACGGGTTTCAGGCCGGGCTGGCTTGGATCACGATCCTGCGCAAGCGCGAGGCCTTCCGGGCGGCGTTCGAGGGGTTCGACCCGAACAAGATTGCAACCTGGGGAGAGAGGGATGTCGATCGCCTGTTGGCAGACGCGGGAATCGTGCGACACAGGGGCAAGATCGAAGCGGCCATCGGCAATGCGCGGGCCTGGCAGGACATGGAGGCGCGGGGCGGGTTCGACGCGTTCGTCTGGGAATATTTCGATGGCAAACCGTTGCAGAACACTTTCAAGACGCTGGACGACGTACCGCCAAAAACAGATCTTTCAGAGCAGATCTCAAAAGACATGAAGAAGGCCGGTTTCCGGTTCTGCGGACCAACAATTGTCTATGCCTGGCTGGAGGCGACCGGCGTGGTGAACGATCATCTGATCGGGTGTTTTCGGCACGATCAGGTCGCGCGCATGGCGCTGTAGCGGTGCGTGCCCCCGGCGCCCGGCTATGTTTTAGACCTGTGGAAGACGGGGTCAGCTTTCTCCGGCGATCAGGGCCTCAATCACAGCGATGGCTTCGGGGCTGTCCCAGTGAGCGTCGCCGCGCAGGCGCGCGATTTCCTGCCCGGACGGGTCGAGGATCACGGTGATCGGAAGGCCGAATATGCCCATCTCGCGCGCGATTTGCTGATTGATGTCGCGATATTGCGTGAGCGAGGAGATGCCCTCTTCATCGAAAAAGCGTTGGATGGCCTGGGGCGGATTGCGCCCCGTGGCCAGTGTGACAACCTGAAACGTGTCACCGCCGAGCTGTTGTTGAAGCGATTGCAGGGACGGCATTTCTTCGCGGCAGGGCGCGCACCAGGTGGCCCAGAAGTTCAGCACGACATGTTGACCGGCGTAGTCCGCCAGGGTTGCTTCGGTTTCGGCATCGGTCAGGTATGGAAGTGCCGAGGCGGCTACCGGGGTGTCGTGAACAACAAGGCCGCGCATCTCGCCGGTTAGCAATGGGCCGATGTCCTGCGCGGCGGTGGCGTTTGCACCGAGACCTAGGGCGATGTAAGCGGCAGTTATCAGGAATTTGCGGACCATTGGGTTCCCTTTATTTACGCAGCAAGGCAGGTGCATATGACCAACACGGGCCCCAAGGACGATCAAGCCAGCACCGCGAACGCCATGTGGGGCGGACGTTTTGCCGCCGGGCCGGATGCGATCATGGAGGCGATCAATGCCTCGATCAGTTTCGACCAGCGGATGGCGCGGCAGGATATCGAAGGGTCCCGCGCCCATGCGGCGATGTTGGCCGCCACGGGCATCCTAAGGGATAACGATGCCGAGGCGATCCGGGAAGGCCTTCTCACGGTGTTGTCAGAGATCGAGGCGGGTGAATTCGCATTTTCCACGGCGCTGGAAGACATTCATATGAATGTTGAGGCGCGCCTTAAGGAAGTCGTGGGAGAGCCCGCGGGGCGGTTGCACACGGGTCGGTCGCGCAACGACCAAGTGGCGACTGATTTCCGTCTGTGGGTGCGCGATCAAATGGATGCGGCGATTGCGGGGCTTGAGGCGCTGCAGCGCGCGCTTTTGGGGCAGGCGGAGGCTGGGGCGGATTGGGTGATGCCGGGCTTCACACATTTGCAGACCGCGCAGCCGGTGACCTGGGGCCACCACATGATGGCTTATGTAGAGATGTTCGGCCGCGATGCGAGCCGGTTTCGCGACGCCCGGGCGCGTATGAACGAGGCCCCGTTGGGGGCGGCGGCGTTGGCGGGCACGAGCTTTCC
>CAZPJO010000293.1:2691-3969 GCA_964586895.1 uncultured Roseicyclus sp. | reverse complement strand
CCCGCCCGCCATCGACACGGATCTCGCCTTTGCGGCACATCTTCTCGATCCGGCCCTGCGGCACATGCGGGAACCGCTTGCGGAACCACCGGTCCAACCGCTGGTCGCCCTCGTCCGCACCCACTTCGACCATCTGAACCGCACTCATGCGAACATCCCCCGCGCGACCCAAAGGCCCGCCATCAAACCACCGATCGACAACACGACCGACGCCGCAACATACACCGCCGCCTGCCCCACATCGCCGCGTTCATAAAGCGTCACCGCCTCCAGCGAGAACGCCGAAAACGTGGTAAACCCGCCCAGAAGCCCGGTCATCACCAAAGGCGACAAATGCGTCAGCCCCCGATGCGCCGCGACCACCACGAACACCCCCATAAGGAACGATCCGATGATATTGACGGTCAGGATCGGAAGCGGAAACGCCGTCACACCCCACAACCGTATCATCCCGACCCCCATAAGGTATCGAAGCACGGCCCCAATGGCACCGCCAAGGGCAACTTGCAGAACGGCTGTCATGGGGTGGGGATGCGGCGCGGCGTGGTGGATGTCAACGGAGCCCGGGCGTTGACGGGCCTCGGATCGGCGATCCGACCGAATTTCTATAGCGCTTTATGGATGCAAAGGTCTTATTCCGCCCTGGCGATGCGCCGACGTCAACCAAATCGCCGGGCCGGGGGGAGGCCCGTCGATGGCCGGGCGGCTTCGCCGCTGTTAACCGGCCTGGGCATGTTGTGCGTAGGGTGCACATTCATGGTGCACGCCCCCCCCCTCACCCTTTCCGCTTCTTCCGCAACCCGTCGAACCACTCCACGCGCTTGCGCAACTCCCGCTCGAACCCGCGCTCCTTCGGCTCATAAAACCGCGCGCGCGACATCGTATCGGGAAAGTAATTCGCCCCCGAAAACCCGTCCTCCGCATCGTGGTCATAGGCATAGCCCTCGCCATATCCCTGATCCTTCATCATCGACGTCGGCGCGTTCAGGATATGTTTGGGCGGCATCGCCGATCCGGTCGATTTCGCACTCGCCCGCGCCGCCTTGTAGGCCACGTAATTCGCGTTCGATTTCGGCGCCAGCGCCAGGTAGATCATCGCCTGAGACAGCGCCAATTCCCCCTCCGGGCTGCCAAGCCGCTCGTATGTCTCCCACGCATCAAGGCACACGCGTTGCGCCTGCGGGTCGGCCAATCCGATATCCTCCACCGCCATGCGCACCATGCGCCGCGCCAGATACCTTGGGTCCTCGCCCCCCTCCAACATCCGCGCGAACCTAT
>CAZPJO010000293.1:2365-2681 GCA_964586895.1 uncultured Roseicyclus sp. | reverse complement strand
GCGAGTAATTCTTGGCGATCGCCCGATTGGTGAAATCGACCTTCCACGCGGCGACCTGTTCCACCAAATTCAACAACGCGCGCCCGTCGCCATCCGCCATCTCGCGCAGGCTCACCCGCGCATCGGGCAACAGCGGCAGCGTGCGGTCCAACTCCGCCTCCGCGCGGGCCAGAAGCGCCTCTAGGTCGTCGTCGCTCAACCGCTCAAGCACCATAACCTGGCTTCGCGACATCACGGCGGCGTTCAACTCGAACGATGGGTTCTCCGTCGTCGCCCCCACCAGAAGGATGGTCCCATCCTCCATATGCGGCAGGAA
>CAZPJO010000293.1:0-2355 GCA_964586895.1 uncultured Roseicyclus sp. | reverse complement strand
TCCGGCACGCCGGTGAAAATCGCGCTGATCTGCACGAAATGCAGGTCCGTCTCATCGGCCAGCAACCGCGCGATGGTGGTCTTGCCCACGCCCGGCGGCCCCCAGAAGATCAGGGACGACAACGCCCCGGAGTCCAACATCACCCGAAGGCTGCCCTCCGGCCCAAGGATATGGCCCTGCCCGATCACCTCATTCAGTGAGGCAGGCCGCAACCGATCCGCCAACGGGCGCGGCCCTTTGGAAGCGTCCGCAGCAGCGGCAGATGTGTCGAATAGGTCAGCCATGATGGGCTAGGCTACGCCCGTGCTCGCGGGGCAGCAAGGGTTAAGAAAAGGTTAAAAAAATTTCGTTTTCTATTATATTTCAGATAGTTAAGTGGTTTGTGCACGCGTGCACAAACCACCCAAAAGCCGTCCTCAGTGCATCTTCGAAGCCATCGACACGAAGTAGCACCGATGCGCCACGCCGCCGATTTTCATCTTTGGCCCACCGGCCTCCATATCAATGCCCAGCCGCCGACCCAGCCGCGGGATCCCGATGGGCAGCAGCCCCAGAAGCGTCGTCGCCCCCAGCTCGCGGGCCGAACGCACCATATGCCCCATCAGGGACATCTGAACATCGCGGCGGATCTCCGTCTCGACCCCCTCGGCCACGAACAACCGGTTCGCGTCCCAGATATGCTCTGCAATCGGCGCAGGCTCATCAAGAAGGTTGGCCGGGATCGACTCCAGCAATCCACGCTGCGCATCACGCACCATATAGCTGTAGATGCCGCACGATGCCGTCGTCGGTGTCAACCGAACCCCCGCCAGAACCCGCAATCCATCATGAACACAGACCCACCGGCTTTGCGCCGTGTCGTATTGATCGAACTCCATCCCGTCTTCCGAAGGGATTTCCCAGCCCATTTCTTCGATGAACGTTCGGTGCCGAGCCTTCAGCATGTTCGTGAACAACGGCCCGTGCCGGTGAAAGTTCTCGAACGAGAGTGTGGTCATTTGCATAAGCGCCTCCATGAGGTGAATCGTTGTCAACGACGCACCGCGCAGAAGGCTCTCATGCGGAGCCGCTGCTACTTGGCTCAGATCAATCCGTATTCCCGGGCCCGTTGCACGGCTTCCGCCGTTGTCCGGGCCATCAGTTTCTGACGTGCAGACGTCAGGCGCGCCTTGAACGCGCTTTCGGATATGCCGAGCTTTGCGGCAGCAGCAGCATGGCGGTCTCCCTCCGCGATGCATTTCAGTGCGTCGGCCTGCGCCTTCGACAGGCGGGCCGGCGGTTCGGACAGATCGTGCATCCGGTGCACGATCCGATAAACAAGCTCCATTTCATCTTCGGTGAATTCGCGGTCTTGCCGGCTGGCCCCGGCGATCGTGCGCGATGACATCGGACCAATGGATGCAATCATCCCGTATTTCAGTCCGTATTCGGCCCCTTCTTCCAGTATGCCAAACGGGTCCGGCAAGCCGATCTGGCTCCACCGGCGGGTGCCCGTATGGCTCAGGCCCCAGGCAAGTGTCGGATCCCTGAGACCATAGAGCTTGGAGGTGTAAACCTCCTGCCAGGAATCAGGATATGTGTTCACCATGATTAGCGGCGAGACGTAGCGAATGTGTAAACCGACCGCGAACCCGGCGGGCGCCGCCAACGAAAGCTCGTGCAGCAAGAGGTCTAGAACCGGCGCTTTAGTCATCAAACCCACCAAATGGACATGTCCATTTAGATAGGTTGCTCCAAACGTGGTCAAGCGAGATCATTAAACCTTAATTACAAGGTGAGACGAATGACCAAAAGGATCGATCCCGGTCTTTTCGCGCGTCTCATGAAGATGTCTTCTGAAACGCGCCGCGACATACTGGAATTCCTCGGGCAGACGCCCGTGGATGCCGATGACGTCGTGCGTCGCGCGGCCGACATCGACGATGGCCAATCTCCCGCGTTGAACCCGTCCAAGCGCTAGCCCCCAAAAGAAAAACCCCCCGATCTGCTCGGAGGGTTCAAACTTGATCGCCTGGTCGGCGGTTCAGTCTTCGGCGACTTCTTCCGCCTCAACACGGGCGCGGTCAGCAGCGCCTTTGGCATCGACGTCGCGGTCGACGAATTCGATGATCGCCATTGGCGCCATGTCTCCATACCGGAAACCGGCTTTCATCACGCGGACGTAGCCGCCCGAGCGTTCGGCGTAACGGGGGCCAAGCACGTCGAACAACTTGCTGACGTATTGATCCTGCTTCAGCTGCGACGCGGCCTGACGGCGCGCATGCAGATCACCGCGTTTGGCGAGCGTGATCAGCTTTTCGATGATCGGACGCAATTCCTTTGCCTTGGGCAAGGTCGTCTTGATCTGCTCATGCT
>CAZPJO010000292.1:0-3969 GCA_964586895.1 uncultured Roseicyclus sp. | reverse complement strand
GCCGGGCCTCTGCGACGCCCATGTTGGGCCACTTGCCGACGGCCTGTTTCCGGGTCTGCCGCTTGCCCAGAGGGTTCGTCACGTCGATCTGCACGGTGAAGGTCTTGGAGCGCTTGCCCACGACGACAAAGAAGCCGGGCTCCTCGGTGTCGCGGACGATGTACTGTCCCGCGTCCGCCGGGGGCAGCTTGTCGAGCAGGTCCTTGGTGAGCTTGGCAGGCTGCATGTTCATTGAATGTTCTCTCAGTTATGCGCTAAGACGGAATTAAGACGGTGCATCCAGCTTAGGGGTTAGTGTGTGGCGGCCCGTTAGCGCCCCGCGACTTCTCCGAAAAGTCATACATCACAGGGGTTTGCGCCATTCTCCGGGAGCTTAACGGGCGGCACGTGGAGCGTCTAGTCTTATTTGTAATCAGTAGGTCCGCGGTTCGAGTCCGTGTGGGGGCACCAACCGGCACTTTCATGGAAAGTGTCCGGGAAGTTTTAAAAACACCCGCAGGCGGCAACGGTTTTGCAGAAGCCGCGAGAGCCTAAACGCCACCCTCACACGGCGCGCGCCACCCTGCCTTTTCGCAGAAAAGGTCAGGGCATCCTTCGCACCACCCGCAGGCGGCAACGGTTTTGCAGAAACCGTGAGAGCCTAAGCGCCACCCGTCACACCCGCGCGCGCCACCCTGTCTTTTCGCAGAAAAGGTCAGGGCATCCTTCGCACCACCCGCAGGCGGCAGAGGCTTCGAAGAAGCCGCGAGAGCCTAAGCGCCACCCTCACACGGCGCGCGCCACCCTGCCTTTTCGCAGAAAAGGTCAGGGCATCCTTCGCACCACCCGCAGGCGGCAACGGTTTTGCAGAAACCGTGAGAGCCTAAACGCCACCCTCACACGGCGCGCGCCACCCTGCCTGTAAGGTCAGGGAACTCTTCCAAACCACCCGCGGGCGCAGCCGTTTCGCAGACCCCGCCAAAGCCGCAACGCCGTCCGCCAAACCCGCCCACTCACAGCCCCAGGATCGCGCGTGCCTGCGCCACATTCGCCACCGGCCTGCCATGCGCGGCGCAGATGTCGGCCGCGCGCGTCACAAGGGCCGCGTTCGACGGGGCAAGCGTTTCGCGGTCAAGGCGCACGTTGTCTTCCATCCCGGTGCGCGCATGGCCACCGGCCCCGATCGCCCATTCGTTCAGGATGATCTGCGCCGCGCCGATCCCCGCCGCGCACCAATGCGCCTCTGCCCCGAACAGGCGTTTGACCGTCTCGACGTAGAAATCGAACACCGCGCGGTCGGCGGGCATCGCGTTTTTCACGCCCATCACGAATTGCACATAGGGCGTGCCGCTCAGCTGCCCCTTGTCGGCCATTTCGCGCGCCTTGAGGATATGGCTCAGGTCAAAGGCCTCGATCTCGGGTTTGACGCCATGTTCCTGCATCTCGGCGGCCAGCCAATCGACCAGATCGGGCGGATTTTCATAGACCCGCGTCGGAAAGTTGTTCGACCCCACCGAAAGCGACGCCATGTCGGGCCGAAGCGGCAGCATCCCGCCGCGCTCGCGCCCCGCGCCCGACCGCCCCCCGGTCGAGAACTGCAGGATCATGCCCGGGCAATGCCGCTCCAGCCCCTCTTTGAGGCGCGCGAATTTTTCCGGGTCGCTGGACGGTGTCTGATCGTCGTTGCGCACATGCGCGTGGCAGATCGTGGCCCCCGCCTCGAAGGCTGCGTGGGTGCTTTCGATCTGCTCGGTCACAGAGATCGGCACGGCGGGGTTGTTCTCCTTGCGGGGCAGGGAGCCGGTGATCGCCACACAGATAATGCACGGTGCGCCATCGCTCATCTGCGCACCCGTCGTGCCATCTCGCCCGGTATCGGCATCGCTTGATCCCTCCTGCAAATCTTTGAACCCCAGAGATATCGCGGAACGGTGCGGGCGGGTAGGGGGCGCAGGGCAACCCCTGCCACAGGCGCTGTCGGTCGAATTCTGCATAGGTATGCAAAAAGCCTTTGAGCTTGCCCCGTCTCGCCGTATGTTCAACCCCATCATACGAAGAATCGCGCAACTGGGAGGTATAGCGATGCAAAGACGGACTTTCCTTACAACGGTATCGGCCATGGCAATGGCAGCGGGGCTTCCAAGGCTCGCCCACGCCCAGGACCTTCCCTATGGTCTCTTGCCCGGCAAACCGTTCGACGGCACCACGATCAACGTGCTTTCCGTCGTGACACCGCAATTCGACGGCCTGCGCCTGCGCGACGCCGAATTCACCGAAATGACCGGGATCAACGTGGAATGGACGTTCATCCCCTTCGGCTCCCTGCAGGAACGCGTCAACGCCGAGGGCATCGCCGCCAACGGCGCCTTCGATGTCGTCAACTACCTCGACAGCTGGGGCCCGCCCAACGCGCATTGGCTGGCGCGCATCGACGAGTGGATGGAACGCGACGGCATCTCCATGGATCGCTATCCGCCCGCCTTCGCCCGCTCCGCCCAGTTCGAGGGCGAGACGCTCGGCTTCCCGCTGCGCGCCCATGCGCAGCTCATGTTCTACCGCAAGGACCTGATCGATACGCCGCCCGCCACCTGGGATGACGTGATTTCCATCGGCAATTCGCTCAAGGAAACCAACCCTGACATCGCTCCGCTGGCCCTTTACTACAACAACGACGGCAACCGGCAGAACCTGTTCATCTGGATCAACTTCCTCTGGGCCGCCGGTGGGCAGATCTTCAACGACGACTTCACCGCCGGTTGGACCACGGACGAAGCCATCGCCGCGACCGAGGCCTATATCGGCCTGCATACCGAGCACCAGATCACCAACCCCAACTCGCTCGCCTTCGTCGAGCAGGACGCGCGCCAATCGTTCATGCAGGGCAACTCGGCCATGATGCCCGTGTGGTGGTGGGCCTATTCGGGCTTCATCAACCCCGAAAGCTCGACCCTGACCGCCGATCAGGTGGGCTTCGTCGGCATGCCCTCGTATCAGGGCACCACGGCGACCTACGCGATCTCCATGCCGTTCTCGGTCTCGACCTATTCGCAAAACCAGGAAGCGGCGTGGGAATTCCTCAAGTGGTTGTCCAACCCCGACATGGACCGCGCCAATGCGATCGAACGCGAAGTGGGCGGAGAGACCATCGTCAACAACGTGGTCACGCATGTGTCCTCGCTGACCGACCCGGATGTGAACGCGGCCAATGCCGACATTCAGGCCGCCGCCTACAACAGCCTGCAGAACTCCGACATCATGCCACAGATCCCGGAATGGCCCGAAGTGGGCGATATCCTGTCTGCGGCCATCGCCGAGGCCGCCGGTGGCGGCGATGTGCGCGAGCTGATGATGGCGGCTGCCGAACAATCGGACCGGGTGCTTCGGCGCGCGGGCCGCATCCAGTAACCTCTTCGGAGGGGTGGGGGCGTCCGCGTCCCCACCCACATCGCCTTCATGCGTGATCAAACCCTGAAATACCTGCTGGTCATGCCAGCGGTGCTGGTCGTCTTTGCCACCGCCGTCTGGCCCCTGATGGAATCCCTGCGCTTTTCGATGACGCGCGGCCTGTCCTCTCGGGCCAATTTCCCGCAGGATTACGTCGGGTTTGAAAACTACCAATGGGCCTTCCTGTACGAGCCCGCCTTCTGGAATTCCGTCTACGTCACGGGGCTTTACACCATCGTCACCGTGGCGCTGACGACGCTGTTCGCGCTGGGCCTCGCGATGCTTCTGGCACCCGGCGGCAAGCTGCGCTCGGGCGTGCAGACGCTCCTGATCCTGCCCTTCGCGATGAGCCCCGCGCTCATCGGCGTGTCCTTCCGCTTCATGTTCAACCCTGAATTCGGCCTCTTCGATGCGTTCTTCGGCGTCGTCTTCCCGCCTTTGGCCGACGTCAGCTGGCTGGCCGATCCCGACCTTGCCTTCGCCGTCATCGTCATGGCCGATGTCTGGGGCTGGATCCCGTTCCTGACCTTGGTGCTGATCGGCGGG
>CAZPJO010000291.1:0-3973 GCA_964586895.1 uncultured Roseicyclus sp. | reverse complement strand
GAGGTGGGCCTGTCCGAGCGCGGCAAGCATTTCCTTGGCGGGATCATGAAACACGCATCGGCACTGGCCGCGATCACCAACCCGACGGTCAACAGTTACAAGCGCATCAACGCGCCCCGCACCATGTCCGGCGCGACCTGGGCCCCGAACACGGTGACGTGGACGGGCAACAACCGCACCCACATGGTGCGCGTTCCCGGCCCCGGCCGGTTCGAGCTTCGCCTGCCGGACGGGGCCGCGAACCCCTACCTTCTGCAGGCTGTGATCATTGCGGCCGGTCTGTCGGGCATCCGGTCCGAGGCTGATCCCGGCAAGCGCTATGACATCGACATGTACGCCGAAGGGCACAAGGTGCGCGGCGCGCCGAAGCTGCCGCTGAACATGCTGGATGCCTTGCGCGAATATGACAAGGACAAGGGGCTCAAGGCGGCGATGGGCGAAGAGTTCTCGGCGGCGTATCTGAAGATGAAAATGCAGGAATGGAATTCCTATGTCTCCCACTTCAGCCAGTGGGAGAAGGACAACACACTCGATATCTGACGCGCGCCCTGTCTGGCCGAATTCGCAGGACGGTCGCCGCAGCGGTCCGACCTTCTGTTGCTTCAAGGAGATCCTTCAATGACCAAAAGAGTTGCTATTCTGGGCGCTGGCCCCTCTGGCCTGGCGCAATTGCGTGCCTTCCAATCCGCCGCAGAAAACGGCGCGGATATCCCCGAGATCGTCTGCTTTGAAAAGCAATCCGATTGGGGTGGGCTGTGGAATTACACCTGGCGCACCGGGCTTGATCAATACGGAGAGCCGGTGCACGGGTCGATGTATCGCTATCTTTGGTCGAACGGGCCCAAGGAGGGGCTGGAATTCGCCGATTACTCCTTCGAGGAACATTTCGGAAAACAGATCGCCAGCTACCCGCCGCGCGCCGTGTTGTTCGACTATATCGAGGGCCGCGTGAAAAAGGCGGGCGTGCGCGACTGGATCCGGTTCGAGACGGCGGTGAAGGACGTGTCCTTTGCCGATGGCATGTTCACGGTCACGGTGAAGGATTTGCCCGGCGACCGGGTTTATTCCGAAGAGTTCGACCACGTGATCTGCTGCACCGGGCATTTCTCAACGCCCAATGTGCCGCAATTCGACGGGTTCGAAAGCTTTCAGGGCCGGGTCCTGCACGCCCATGATTTCCGCGACGCGGTGGAGTTCAAGGGGCAGGATATCCTGATCATCGGCACCAGCTATTCCGCCGAAGATATCGGCAGCCAGTGTTGGAAATACGGCGCCAAAAGCATCACGGTCAGCCACCGGACGGCGGCGATGGGGTATGATTGGCCGGACAATTGGGCCGAGGTGCCGCTTCTGACCAGGCTGGATGGCAAGACGGCGCATTTCAAGGACGGCTCATCGCGTGAGGTCGATGCGGTCATCCTGTGCACCGGATATCAGCACCATTTCCCGTTCATGGCCGATGAGTTGCGCCTGAAGACCGCGAACCGGTTGGCGACGGCGATGCTCTACAAGGGAACGACGTTTATCGACAATCCGGCGCTCTTCTACATCGGGATGCAGGACCAGTGGTTCACCTTCAACATGTTCGACGCCCAGGCGTGGTGGGTGCGCGATGTCATCATGGGGCGGATCGCGCTTCCCGATCGTGCGGCGATGGAGGCGGATGTGGCCGACCGTGAGGCGCGCGAGGATGCGGGCGAGGATGATTACGACGCGATCTGGTATCAGGGTGATTACATCAAGGAATTGATCGCCGAGACGGATTATCCGAGCTTCGATGTCGAGGGCGCCTGCATGGCGTTCAAGGAATGGAAGGGGCACAAGAAGAAGGGCATCATGACGTTCCGCGACAACGGATATAAATCGGTGATCACGGGCACGATGGCGCCCAAGCATCATACGCCGTGGAAAGATGCGCTGGACGATAGTCTTGAGGTTTACCTTCAGAACTGAGGGTTTGTGCACGCGTGCGCATAGGGGTTAAATATTTGAAGGCAAACGATAAGTCGAAAATCGTTTACCCTTTCTTAACGCCAGTATCACCCCGCCTGTCACCCCTGGCATCATCCCTGAACGCGCAAGATCACATGGGTTTCCCCAAGCGCCGCCTTGTCCTTCAGGGCGGCGTTTATGCCCTCTGCAAACTCCGAAAGATCGTAACTGTCAGGATGGTTGACCGGGGCGTCGCTTGCGATGGGGTCGCCCCTGCATTCGGTGATGGCGGCGACCAGCCGCTCAAACGCCACCTGCGCCGCGTCCGAGCGGTAGGGGAAGGGCCAGTTGCATGACAGCGAGCGCACGCCGCCAAGCTCCAACACGCGTTGGCACGCCACCGCGTCCTCGCCCATGACCGAAAGGGTGAGGGGGACATCTTCGGTGCCGGGAAAGGCCGCAGCCGCTTGCAATGTCGAGAGTTGCGCACAGAAATCGGATTGCGCGACGGCGGGCAGGGACGCGCAGGGCAGCGCTGCCGCGAGGCACGCGGCAAGCCGGATCATTCCAATACCAATTGCTGCCCTTCGACGACCTCAAAAGGTGTGGGCGGGGTGGACCGGCTGAGCCAGTAATATTCATCCATCCAGATCATCACGATCAATCCCTCCCATTCGGCATCACCGGGCCAGAGGCTTTGATATTCGTCACTCTCCGGATCCACGCGCCATTGCCCGCGCGTTGTCCGCGCCTCGGGCTGCGCGAACAGCGTCACGCCATCCTCGCCGAAATACTGCCGATACGGCGTACCGTCCCAAACGCCCACGGCCGTGTTGCCGGTCAGAAGTGCGGTGACTTCGGCGGCGTCGAGTTGCACGGCGTTGGGTTGGGCGAGGACAGGGGTGGCGAAGGCGAGGAGGGCGGCGGGGAGCAGGTGTTTCATGGGCGATGTCCGTGCGGGCTGTGGATCGCGGCGATGGTCGGACCCAGGGGGGAGAGAGTCTAGGAAAATGTCTGGTAGGGGCGGAGGGGAGCGTCTGCTTTGCGGGACGAAGCCGACGTGGGCATGGTCCGGCCACTTGCCTCGTGATACATTCCTGAAATGACGATACTAGTTGCTCTTTCAGGCCTGCCGGGGGTGGGCAAGACAACCTTAGCGAAGGAGTTGGCGGCACAAGTCAAAGCTGTTCATCTGCGAGTAGACTCCGTTGAAGCCGCGCTGAAAAATAGTGTTCTCCGTATCGATCCGTCAGAAGATGCAGGCTATTTGGCAATCGCTTCCGTGGCGGTCGATAATCTCTTGCTTGGCTTCGATGTGATTGCCGACACGGTCAACCCCATTGAAATTACAAGAAATCTGTGGGCTAGAACTGCGGCTTCTGGCAGCGCCCACCTTTTGAACGTTGAAGTGGTGTGTTCGGATCAGGCTCTACATCGGGATCGCGTAGAAGCTCGCCAAAGCGACATCCAAGGGCTTGTCGTGCCTGATTGGCAAAAGGTATCCAACCGCAAATTCGACCCGTGGAAAGAGGATCGCTTGATCGTGGATACCAGCATCTATGAAATCAAGAAATGCGCTTCCAAAGTCGTTGAAGAAATGGAGAAGCTGAAATCCGCAGTCCGGTAGGTTTGGGCTCAAACCGGACATTCGCTGCACTGCGGCGGTTGGCTGATCCAAGCGATCAGGACCGCGGCTTTTCCTTCTTTGGATCGTAGGCGGCCAGGTCTTGGCGAATGACTGCGGGGATGCGTTTCTGGTGGCCGTCGAGCTTGCCGATTTCAATCTCGGTGCCGGGAGCGGCGTGGGCCACGTCCACGCGCGCCATGGCGATGTTCTTGCCCAAGATCGGCGAGCGCATGGAGGAGGTGACTTCGCCGATCTGCGCGCGTCCGATGTGGATGCAATCGCCATGGGTGACGTCGATATTGCTGTCGATGTCGAGGCCCACAAGCTTGCGCATCGGGTGCTCCTTGCGGCGGATCAGGGCGTCGCGGCCGATGAAGTCGTCCGTCTTGGATTTCAGCGGGCAGGTAAAGCCGA
>CAZPJO010000290.1:1663-3982 GCA_964586895.1 uncultured Roseicyclus sp. | reverse complement strand
GCCTTGAACCGGGCGAGGTGATCATGATGGTCGCCACAGCCGCCCCGCACCGCCGCGACGCTTTCGAGGCTGCCGATTTCTTGATGGATTACCTGAAATCCCGTGCGCCGTTCTGGAAACGGGAAATCACGGCGCGCGGCGCGGATTGGGTGGCCGCCAAGGACGAAGACGAAACCGCGCTCAGCCGCTGGTAGCCGCCGACGTTGCCCCGCGCGGATCGGCTCAGGTGCCCTGATTGACGCGTTCGACGTAGCTGCGCAATTCTTCCGCCTCGGTCCGGGCATCTCTCAGCCCCTCCATGGCGGCGCGCAATTCGGCCTCCGTCTGGCTCAGCTGATTGGTCAACTCGCCTTCGCGCTGCTGCAGATAGGCAATCGCCTGATCGCGGGTTTCTTCGGCGTCGTGCAATGCGCGCGCAAGATTCTCCATCTCGCCGAGATCAGCGGAAGACACCTGGTTGAACCGGGCCACGAGCCAATGCGCGATCCAGCCCAGGACAAAAGCCACGAACAGGATGATGGCGATGGCGATGATGAATTCCAGGCGGTTCATGGAGCGTCTGCTTTCGTCCTAGGTCGGGTCGGGGTGGGTCGCATGGTTCGGGTCACATCGTCTAATTCACGTCGGGTCGCGGAAGCGGGCGGGCCTCGAACGGCCAATCGGCAATCGCGCCCTCGGCCAGAATGCCACTGCGGGTGCGGGGCTGATCATCGGCGCTGGCGGCCAGCCCGGCCACCTCGGCAGACGCCAGAAGTCGGAATTCAATCCGGCGGTTTTCCTCGCGCCCATCCTCGGTCTCGTTGTCGGCAATCGGCTGGCTTTCGCCATAGCCCTGCGCGGTCAGGTTCGTCGTCAGGATACCGCGTGCCAGCAACCCGTTGAGAACCGCATCGGCCCGTGCTTGGCTGAGGTTGAGGTTCATGGTTTCGCCACCCTGCGCATCGGTATGGCCGCCGATTTCGATGCGGACATGCAGGCAATCGGGCAGGACCTCGGCAATCTGGTCGAGGATCGCGCCAGCGCTCTCGTTGATTTCGGTGGAGCCGGGATCGAAGGTGATCTTGGTGTTGTCCTGAATGTCGCGAATTCGTGCGACGCATTCCTCGTCGGTGGGTTGCGAGGCGACCGGATCAAGCGTGTCGACATAGCGGACATCAAGCTGAAAATCGGCACCCTGGCCCAGGTCCTCTGACAGCATCCGGGTCACGCGGGAAACCAATTCCTGATCGCCCGTCTCACCGGTCAGGCGCAGCGTGTCCGGCTCGACCGTCAACTGGCCCGAGGACAATTCCGACAACGCGCGCAGCCCGGCCATAACGCGCACCGACCAGCCTTGCGGTAAATCCGTCACCGACCGGGTCGCGACATCGGTGCGCTCGGCCCCGTAAAGGGCGACGGCAAAGGTCTGTACCGAGGCCCCGATCGCGCCCGCGGGCAGCCGCCCCCGCAAACGGACGCCGTTGTCCGGGTCGAGGATGGCGGTAAAGCGGGCCGGCCCCGCACTGGCCAGTGTTTCGGGCTCTTGCAAGACGGCCTGCAATGAAAAGAGCTCTGGCAGGGCCGCGTCCAATTCGCCGACCACATTGTCGAAATGGTCCTGCTCGGTGCTCTCCGACGCGATCAGGGTCACGTCCGCATCGGAAAACGTGACGCTGCCTGCCCCAAGTTCAGCCATCGCGCCCAAGGCGATTTCGACCGCATCGCCCCAGGATGGCGACGGCACACCAAGGCCGATGGTGCAGGGGATGACGCCCGTCGCGCCCGCCGCGCGGCCCGCGGCCACGATCTGTTCGCGGGCTTCGACCGTATCGGCGGTGCAGGTCTCGAACCGGCCACCGTCATCGTCACGCACGAAGCGCAGCGCGTAGGGCGTGATCACTGGGCGGGGGGCCGAGATGTCGAGGTCGATCCGCACGCCTTGCGGCTGGTTCTGTTGCAGGCGCGCGATGAATTCGGCGCGTTCTTCGCGGGTGTTGCCCACGGCTTCGATGACGACCCGATCCGCCAGCACGGTCACCTTGGAGCGCGGCAGCGTTTCAAGCGCGCGCAACCCGTAGGCCAACGCCGCGTCCCATGTCTCGGGCGCGGCCAGTTCGGCGGTTTCGATCATGTTCACGACATCGGCTTCACCGGCGATATCGGCGATGGTTTCCGCAACGGCAAAGGCCTCGTCGCCCTCGGGCGCGGGGATCAATCCGATCAACTGGATCCCGTCGCCGTTGCGCAACATGTCGAGCGAGAAGCGTGGCGGTGTCGAAAAATCCTGCGCGGCGACGTCGAGGCGATTGATCACGCGGTCCGCGTCGATCATGGCGGAGG
>CAZPJO010000290.1:0-1653 GCA_964586895.1 uncultured Roseicyclus sp. | reverse complement strand
CGTCTGTGCCCGAAAACGTGCGGCCTCGTTGGGGGCCGTGCCATCAAGGAACACCTGCAACCCGTTGGCCGAAACCTCGGCCCATTCAATGCCGTCCGCCTCAAGTGCGGTGCCGACGTCTTCGGTGGTGCGTTGCTCGATCACCAGGGCCGCGAAGATCGCGACGGCAATCGACAGCACGCCAGCCACCACAAAGGAAGCTGGCCCGACAAGTGCGGATATGCGTTCGGATGTCGACATGGGCGTTGGACCCGTTTTCCCTGCTCGGGGTTTTATCCCTTAGCCCTAGCCTGTCCTGCGGGCGCTTTCAATCAGACGAAGAGGGTGACGGCGAAAAACAGCACGGGGATCAGGCCGGCGTCGCGGTTCGAGCGGAACAGCCGGAGGCAAAGATCCGCGTCATCGATCTTGAGCCGCACCAATTGCCACGACAAATGCCATCCCATCGCCCAGACCCCCGCCAGCGCCACGATCAGCGCCAGAACGTTCTTACCGGGCACCAGCGCCACGAGGATCGCGGCGCCGATGAGGCAAAGTGTTGCCGCGAGAAATCCGCGCAGCCAGATCTTGGTGTTTTCGCCAAACAGGCGGGCGGTTGATTTGATACCGATCAACGCATCATCTTCGCGGTCCTGATGCGCATAGATCGTGTCATAGAAAAGCGTCCAGGCAATGCCGCCGAGATACAAGAGCACGGGCGCAAGTGACAGGCTTCCGGTATGGGCGGTCCAGGCCAGGAGCGCGCCCCAGTTGAACGCGATGCCCAGGAACACCTGCGGCCACCAGGTGATGCGCTTGGCAAAGGGGTAGATCGCGACGGGGATCAGGGCGATCACGCCAAGGGCAATGGCCGTCCAGTTGAAGGTGATCAGGATCGCGAAGGCCAGAAGCGATTGCACGATGGCCCAGACGAGCGCCTGTTTGACGCTGACCTGACCGGACGGGATCGGGCGCGAGGCGGTTCGCGCGACGGAGCCGTCGAAATCGCGGTCGGTGATGTCGTTCCAGGTGCAACCCGCCCCGCGCATCAGGAACGCGCCGATGGCGCAGCCGATGAAGATCCAGGCGTCATAAAGACTCGGCGCGCGCCCGGTTGCAGCCAGCGCCAGCAACAGACCCCACCAACACGGCAGCAGCAAAAGCCATGTTCCGATGGGCCGATCCGCGCGGCTCAACCGCAGGTAGGGGCGCGTGGCGGCCGGGGCGAGGCGATCCACCCAATTCCCGCGCACCGCATCGGCGACTTGTCCCTGCCCGGTCTCGCTCATAGGGTCCGCTCCATGTCGTTGCGCCCGAAAATCCGCCTCTTTGTAGACCACCCGTTGCAGCAGGGCGAGCGTGTCGCCCTGTCGCGGGAGCATGCGAATTACCTCTTCAACGTGATGCGCCTTCGGGTTGGCGCCGAGGTCGCGCTGTTCAACGGAGTGGCGGGCGAATGGCGGGCTGAGGTTTTGAGCGCGGGCAAACGCGCCGGCGAGGTGGCCTGCGTGGCCGAGGTTGCGCCGCAGCGCGACCCGCCCGACCTTTGGCTGCTGTTCGCGCCGATCAAGAAGGCACGCACGGATTTCATCGTGGAAAAGGCGGTGGAGCTTGGCGTGCGGCGGATCGTGCCGGTTCAGACTGAGTTTACCAACTCCGAACGGATCAAACAGG